>DASYVL010000050.1 GCA_035937135.1 Terriglobales bacterium | reverse complement strand
CACATTGATTACGTGGTGGAGATCATCCTGGAAGTGTGGCGGAACCGCGAGCAGATCCACGGCCTCAGGCTCACCCACGAGGCGCCTTCCTGCGGCACTTCACCGCGCAGTTCGAGCGACTGGGAGTGCCCGCCGCAGCGGGTGCGAAGGCGTCGACTTCGATCACTTCGGACTGAAAATCAGGCTGCAGCAGGTCACTCCGCCCTCGGCTTTGGCCAGCTCCGAGACCTCGACCGGAATGACGCGAATACCGCGCTCCTCCAGCCGCTTCCCTGTGCGCGTGTACGCAGCGGAAAAGATCACCGCGCCATTAAGCAGCAGCGCGTTGGCCGCGAACGGCTCCGCCGAGTCCACCTCGACCAGCTCGAAGTTCCCAAAGGGGCGCCGGTCGAGCCAGGCAGGATTGATGAGGAGCGTGCGCTCCGCCACCTGCGTGACCGCTGACTTCAGATGCAGACAACGCTCGACCGGCACGCTCTCGACCTTGTACCCGTGGGGCGCCAGCAGCGCGCGCATCTGCTTGATGCCGGCCTGGTTGGTCCGCTGCGAGAGCCCGACGAAAACCTGCTTGCCGGCAGTAAGCACGTCTCCGCCGTCGAGCGTCCCCGGCGCCTCGATGCGCTCCAGCTTGCGGTGCGGCTCGAGCGCCTTCGCCACCGACGCCACCTCCGCTCGCCGCGACTCCGCTCCCGGCCGCGCCAGGATCGCCAACTCGTCGAATACTACTGCCACGTCCTCGACAAAAACCGAGTCCGGCAGTTCCGGCTCGGCAGGCAAGCTGGTCACCCGGCAGCCCAAGCCTTCGAGACAATCCTCATACGCCTGATGCTGCGCGGCGGCGCGCTTCACATCAATGGGCGCGCGCGCCAAGTGGGTGAGCTGGCACTCGCTCATACGCGGGCTGATTTTTCGGGTGATGGCGACAAGCATGGGAGAGGATTTATCCCTGGTCGATCCCCAGGGCTTTCAGCCGAGCGCGATAAGTCTCGACCATTTCCTTCGCGCCCCGAAAGGCGAGGACAAGTTCTTCCTGGTCGTTCGGGCCCGGCGCAACCGTGACTGTGGTCCGGCGGTATTCTTTCCGGAGGGAGTCGGGCAACCGCAGCTTCTCGGCCACGAGTCCCACCGCCGTCCCCCAGCCCGAGACCAGTTGCATCAGCGTGGCCATGGGAACTTCCTTCAGGTCCTCCTGGCTTCCGAGCACCATCTCGTAGGTGGCCTCCTTCGGACGGTCCGCTGTGGCTTCGGTCATGGCCTGCCCTCCTGTCTGCTCCGGGGATTCTTGCGACGCTCCCGATGGGGAATCCACGGGAAACTGCTGGCGCAGCCGCGCCAGCCCTTCGAGCTTCAACTGCTGCACTGCGGGATCTCTTTCGGCGGCGCGCACGGCCTTCTCTTCTTCATCGAAGGTGCGCGCGAACACCTGGCCCAGCGTCTCGCCGGGTTGGAACTGGATCTTATCGGGCTCCAGCCGCTGCATCAGTGCGGCGAGCCAGGTGGAGAGTTCCTGGGTGGCCGCGTCCGCGCGCGCCTCGGCGGAATCCGGCTTCTCTTCCCGATGCCGTAACTTGTCCAGAAACCCCAGAGTTCCCCCCACTGACGATTCCCGAATGTCGATGCGTTGCGCCCGAGTGCCCAGGGAAGATCATGGTGGAGCTAGTCGGGATCGAACCGACGACCTCATCGTTGCGAACGATGCGCTCTCCCAGCTGAGCTATAGCCCCACGTTTCGCGCTGGCTGCAGGCACATTTTAGCAGCCGCTCTGCCCGCCAACCAACGGCGCTGCCCTTTGAGCGATTGGGTCAGTGGGTGATTGCGCCATTGGGTCATTTGGCGGCGGCGATGTCGGTGACGGCGGCGTACACGTACTGAATGAACTGTCCCAGCGCTTCTACCGACAGCCGTTCGTCGTTGCCGTGGATGCGGCGGGCCTCCTCTGAG
>DASYVL010000049.1 GCA_035937135.1 Terriglobales bacterium | reverse complement strand
AGCGCCGTTCCCACCAGCAGGAAGAGCGTGAACTGGAACAGGATCACCAGGCCGCTCGACAACAGCGCCACGCTGGCCTGCCGCTGGCTGCGCGCCGCCAAGAGGCGCTGTACCATCAACTGGTCGGTGCCGTGGCTGGCGGTGGTCAGGAAGGTTCCGCCGATCAATCCTGCCCAGAAGGTGTACGGCGTATTGAGTGCCGTGGAGAAATTGAACACGTGTAGCTTCCCCGCGGAGCCGGCGGCCGCTTGGATCGCCGGCCATCCTCCCGGGACCAGATGCAGGATGGTCACCAGTCCCACGATGGTCCCGCCGACGTAGATGGCCATCTGCACTACGTCGGTCCAAATGACGGCGCGCATCCCGCCCTCGAAGGTATAGACCAGGGTCAGCAGGGTGATGAGGGCGATGGAGGCCACGTCGCCTGAGCCCAGCGCGATCCCCACCACGATGGAGACGGCGAAGACGCGCACGCCCTCGGCGGCCGCGCGCGTCACCAGAAACAGGCCC
Organism: Terriglobales bacterium; assembly: GCA_035937135.1. Lineage (NCBI taxonomy): Bacteria > Pseudomonadati > Acidobacteriota > Terriglobia > Terriglobales > Terriglobales bacterium. Next base: position 2,407 of record DASYVL010000049.1, on the reverse strand, counting down.
GCGGTCAGCGCGTGCAGCCTGCGGCCGAAGCGCCGCTCGATGAGCTGGTAGGCGGTGTACATCTCCCCGCGGAAGTACTGCGGCAGCAGCACCAACGTGATGACCATCCGTCCCGCCAGGTATCCCAACACCAGTTGCAGGAAGCCGAGGTTGGTGTCGTAGGCCAGTCCGGGGATGCTGATGATGGTGAGGGTCGAGGTCTCCGCGGCCACGATGGAGAGCGCGATGGCCCACCAGGGGATCTCGCGGTCGGCCAGGAAGTAATCGCGCAGGGTGCGCTGCGGGCGGCGGAAGTGGATCCCGAATGCCGTGATCCCGGCCAGGTACACCGCGACGATGCTCAGGTCCAGCGGACGAAGGGCCATGATGGCAGAACGCGGTCCGGCAGCCGCGACCATTATGCGGCAAATCCGCGCAAAGCGGAAAACCAGCCATGGCTCCCGCCACAGGCTGTGATAAAAGTATTTCCGTGGCCTTCTTTCTGGGCATCGATGGCGGCGGCACCAAGACCGACTGCGCGCTGGGCGATGGCGCGGGCGTCCTGGGACGCGGCCGCGAGGCGGGCAGCAAGCTGGCTCGGGTAGGCGAAGCCCAGGCTCGCGCGGCGCTGCACGGCGCCATCCGCCAAGCCGCGGCCGAAGCCAAGGTGGACCTGGCACAGGTGGGCCGGACCTGCGTGGGCATGGCCGGCGCCTCCCGCTCCGAGGTCATCGAATCTGTCCGCGCCCTGGTGGCCGAGATCGTTCCCGGCGAGATCCAGGTGGTGGGCGACATGCACGTTGCCCTGGAAGCCGCCTTCCCCGCCGCTCCGGGGCTGGTGGTGATCGCCGGCACCGGCTCCATCGCCTACGGCCGCAACGAGCGCGGGGAGACGGCGCGCGCCGGCGGCTGGGGTTCGGCCATCTCCGACGAAGGCTCGGGCGAGTGGATCGGCCGCTCGGTGGTCGCTGCTGCACTGCGCGCCTGCGACAGTGGCCAGAGCACCGGACTGGTCGCGTGCATCCTGAACTCCTGGCATCTGGCCACCCGCGAGGACGTGGCCCGCGTCGCGAACGCCACTCCGTCGCCCGATTACGCCACGCTGCTTCCTCAGATTCTAGCCACCGCGGAGGCCGGCGACGGCGCGGCCCGCGACGTCCTGCTCCAGGCGGGGACCGAGCTGGCGCAACTGGCCAAGGTCATGGTGCGCCGCCTGTGGCCGGGCGGGCAAGGGGCGCAGGTGGCGCTGGCGGGTGGGGTCTTCCGCAATTCGGAGCTGGTGCGGCGCGTCTTCACCAACTCCCTGCGCGCTGAGCGCCCGCAGGCGGAGATCGTCGAAGACGTCGACCCGGTCCTGGGGGCGCTTGCCCTGGCCCGCCGAGGCGGGCAGGAGTCGGTATGAGGCACGGTCACTCCGCGGAGCCCTCGCCGAGTCCGCGCAAATCGGCTGTCGAGGAGCGGCTCGAAGCCCTGCTTCACAGTCAGTCTCCGGAGGTCCTGCTCGAGGTGGCCGGGAACCCGGCGCTCACCGCGGACCTGGCGCTGGCCCTGCTGGCCCGCCGCGACCTCCCGCGCGGCCTGGTCGAGGTGCTGGTGAAGAACTCCTCGGTGATGAAGAGCCGTCCGGTCATCAACGCCGTGGCGCGCCATCCCCGGACGCCGCGCTTCATCGCCCTGCCCATGTTGCGGCATCTCTACGTCTTCGAGCTGATGCAGATCGCGCTGCTGCCCGGGTCGCCCGCCGACCTGAAGATGGCGGCGGAGGAGAACATCGTCCTGCGGCTGGAGCAGGTCTCACCCGGCGAGCGCATGACGCTGGCCCGGCGCGCCTCCACCCGCGTGGCGGCCCAGCTCCTGCTCGACCCGGAGCCTCGCGTCATCGCCGCCGCGCTCGACAATCCTTACCTCACCGAGGCCTGGATCGTGAAGACGCTGATGAACGAGAAGGCCCCGCAAACCTTCGTCGAGGGCGTGTGCCGGCACTCCAAGTGGCCGCTGCGCCGCGAGGTGCAGATCGCGCTGCTGCGCAACGACAAGACCCCGCTGGCCCGCGTCCTCTACTTCGCCCAGATGCTGCCTACCTACGTCCTCAAAGATACTTTGCGGCACTCGCGCCTGAACGCCAGCGTGAAGATGTACTTGTTCAAGGAGTTGGAGCTGCGCGCGGCGAAGCACAAGCCTCCGCTTCCCCCGGCGGCGCCTAGCGGCGGCGATACACCGTCGTAGCCGGGTGGTACTGCCGCCAGTCGAACCAGTATTCCCTCAAGAGCGGCAGCGGCTCCAGGCACTGGCCCTTCGCAGAACCGGAGACGGCGCAACCCTGGAAGTTCCACTGGCTGCCGGTGGCAGAATCCACCAGCGCCCAGTCCGTGGCCGGAGTTTTCCTGAAGAACTCGACCGCCGCACCGCCCGCGCGGCTCTCGAAGGC
>DASYVL010000048.1 GCA_035937135.1 Terriglobales bacterium | reverse complement strand
GGCGGCCGCCTTCCTTTGCTTGGCCGTGGTCATCGCCCAGGCGTCCCGGTACCGACACGAGCGAACCGTGCGTGGCTGGGAGCCGCTCCTCTCGCGGCGGATGCGAACCTCAATCCAGAGCCTCGAACTGGGCGCCGAGGTCGACGCGGCCATGGCCGACGGATCTTTTCACGCGGCGCTCAGGGCCAGGCACGACCAGCAGCTCGAGAGGGCAACCCGGCTCCTCGGTCTTTCCTTCCGCGCGATCGAGGAGGCGACCCCGGACCGCCTGAAGCGGCTGCGCGCCGCCGCGGTGCTCATCCGGATGGCGGCAGCCATCGTACCGGTTCGACCGTTGCGGATCCGCGGTTACAAGCTGGCGGAGATCTCCGCCCTGGTCGGCGTCGGTGCCGCCCTCCACCACGTGGTCGTGAGCGCGCTCGAGCGCTTCCTGCTCCGTACCCAGGTCATCGGGATCGGATTGCGTTTGACGTGCCGGGCCATGGCGGGCTCGAGGAGTGAGGCCGCCGCGGCGCCGGCGGCGGAGCGGCCATGGGCCCTCTACGAGCGGGCTCTCGCCGACTGGAAGTCCCTGGACCGAGAGCACGTCGAGACGTACAAGGCGCTGGTGCGGTCGCTCGCGGGCTAGCCGCGTTTTCCGCACTTCCGCCACTTCGACCGGCCAATAGCCTGCGGGCGCGACTTCGGACGACTGCGGTTTAGCTCACGAAAAACCGCGGAAATCCGCATTGTCCCCCTTCCGTGGCCGGCAACCGGCTTCGGCCTGCGTGCCGCCCGGTGTAGGGCCAACAATACTCGTAATTGGCTTGACTATTGCGGCGGTATCAGATATCGTAGGGCCAACATGTACCTCAAGCGCCACGTGGTGACGCGAGGGCTCAACCGCTACACCTACTTACGCCTCGTACAGGCTTTCCGTACAGGAGAGGGGAAGGTTCGCCATCGGGTGCTGGCCACCCTCGGGCGCGTCGATGAGCTCAAGGCGTCGGGCCAACTCGACCAGCTCGCCGCCGCCTTTACGCGCCTCGATCCTCCTCGCGTCGGCTTCCGACGCGAGGTCGGCCCCCTGCTTCTGGTGCATCACGTGCTCGAGCGACTGGGCCTGGTCGGGCTCGTCGACCGCCACGTGCCCCAGCGCGGACGTGCGGAGCTGACGACGGGAGAGGTGGTGGCGGCCCTGATCGCCAACCGCCTTTGCGCGCCCGCTCCCCTGTACGACATCGCGGCCTGGGGCAGCAACGCGGCCCTGCACGAGGTGCTGGGCGTCCCCGGCATGCTGCTCAATGATGACCGCCTCGGTCGGGCGCTGGAAGCATTCGCACCCGTGGCGGAGAGCGTGCGTGGGGCGGCGGCCTTGGCCGCGGTAGAGGCCTTTGGCGCCGATGCCGCCCGGCTCCACGTGGATCTGACCACCCTGCGCGTCGCCGGCGCGTACAGCGATTCGAAGCTGATCGCCAAGGGCTGGGGATCCGACCGGCGGGTGGCGCGCCAAGTACAAATGCTGCAAGCCACCAATCCAGAGGGCATCCCCCTCTACGTTCGCCCGCATCCAGGCAACGCGGCGGAGCTCACCTGCATCGGAGTGGCGTTGGAACGACTGGCGGCTCTACTCGGCCCCGGTGTCCTCATCTGCGCCGATTCCGCCCTGGGTCACTTCAAGAACCTGTGCGCCACGCACCGCGCCGGCTTGAAGTTCGTCGTTCCCTTGCGCGCCAGCACCGGTTTCGCCGCCACGTTCCTGGAGGATGTCGGCACGGAAGCCCTGCGTCCCTTGCGCTACGTCTCCGCGCGCCAGAAGAACCTGCCCGCCAACAAGCGCGCACGCTACCGCGGAACCATTCGCCCACTCGCCGTCACCGATCCCGAGACCGGAGAGAAACACTCCTTCCGCGTGGCCTACGTGTGGTCCTCCGAGGAAGCCTCCTCGGTCGCGGAAGCCCGAGAGCGGGCGCTGAACAAGGCGGAGGAGGAACTCGCCAAGATCCGGCGGGGACTCGGCGGACGCTACTACAAGACGCTGCAGCAGGTGGAGGCCAGGGTCGCCAACATCTTGATCCAGCCCATTCGTGCGTTCCTGGCGGTTCGGACGGGGATGCGGGAAGGCAAGCCCACCTTGCGCTGGCGCCGGAACCGGGCCGCCATCACCGCAGCCGCGCGCACCGACGGCATCTATGCCCTCGCCACCAACCTGCCGGGACGCCTCTCGGCCAAACGAGTCCTTCGCCTCTACAAGGACCAGTTCGTGGTGGAGCAGCGACATCGCGACGCCAAACAGACTCTCCGCGTCCGCCCGCTCTTCCTCCACAACGATGACCGCATCGCCGCCCTCATCAGCATCGTCGGTCTGGCCCTACTGGTGTTCGGGATCATCGAGGCCGGCGTCCGACGCGCCCTCGGTGCCGGAAGGACCCTGCCTGGAATCCTCCCCGAGGGGCGCGCCGCCCTTCCCACCGGCCGATCGATCCTCGCCGCTTTCCAGGGCCTCGGGCTCACCTTCACCCACGAGGGGCCGCAACTGGATCCGCTCACCGCCACGCAGCGCCAGATTCTCGGGCTGCTTGACGTACGCATCCCCTGGACCGAAGGCAGTACCCTACTCGCCCAGAAGTGCGGAAAACGGGGCTAGCCGAAAAGAGACGGCCGGTGGGGGTCAGTTGGCGCCGGCTGGTCAGGAGAGCCAATAGCCGATGACCATGCCGATCCATCCGGACTAGTTGCCCCCCTGGAACGGAGTCGTCCTCGCTCGGCCTATGGTCCGGTGGCTGGTGGGGAGGCTCGGGGAAGAGCCCTGCAACACCAGCGCAACACCTCACCTCCGTGATGCCCTCTGAGCTGTAAGTATTTGATTGTTTTGGTGGACCGCGCCGGGAAAGAACCGGCGACCTCCTGCTTGCGAACCAGTTATTATTGGCACTTCGCGGAACGTCCTGGAACATCCTGAAACAACCTAACCTCTAGAATCGCCTTGACTAGAGCGGTCATTCGATGTTT
>DASYVL010000047.1 GCA_035937135.1 Terriglobales bacterium | reverse complement strand
TGCGCCTACCCTACGCCTGAGACAGGCGTGGCAAAGAACCCGCTTCCCAGACTGTGCGGAAAATCCTCTCGACTAGACGCCTCTAAGCTGCTGGAATTGCAAGATCAAATGGCCTGGGTTACTAGCGAGCCGAAACCACATCATTTCGGCGCTGGAAGGCTACTGCGGGAGGCCGATGCGACGCAGCAGGTCTGCGAAGCGCGGATCGGAACGCAGGGGATCGAACCGGGGCTCCACTTTGAGATTACTCAGATTGAACGAGTGCTCCTCATATGCCTTATCCAGCCACGCAAAGGCCTTGTCTCTCTCACCCAGGCCTGCATAGACAAGGGCCACGTCGTGCGCTGGGACATAGCTGTGTTCGGATAACCTCTGCAACTCCGCGAGTATCTTGCGTGCTTCGGTCTTCCTGCCGGACACGGCATAGACGTGGCCGAGGCTAGCCATTGCCAGTATCTTGTCAGCGCCTTTCGTAACCGTGATCGCTCTTTGAAACCCGGTGATGGCTTCCTCAAACATGCCCTTTTGCTCATAAGCCGCTGGGAGGTACGTGTGGGGCGGGGGGAAGTTCGGGTCTAGCTCCAGGGTCTTCTGGAATTGATCGATCGCCTGGCCGTAGTTCCGGGAATAGTAGAAAGCCAATGCCACCCCAAAGTTGTTAACGAGTGAAAGCGGCTCCAGCTCTTGAGCTCGTTTTTCCTCTGCGTCGCCTTCTCGGAGCCGACCTGTTGCACTCAGATAACCCCCATACCATTGGTGAGCCGGCGCATAGCGCGGATTCAGCTCAATCGCGCGCTTGAATTCTTTCTCGGCGGCCGACCAATCCCAATCGTATACAAATAGTACGCGGGCCAGTGCGGTGTGCGCTTCAACAAGCGTGTCGTCTAATTGCAGGGCCCTCATCGCTGCGGCCTTCGCGCGTGGCATTCTTTCTCTCGGCGGCAGCGGATTCGCTGGCACATGGTAACAGTCAGCCAACCCCGCGTAAGCCAGAGCGTAGCTCGGGTCTTTTTCGATCGCCTCTTGAAAGTACTCGATGGCTTTCTGTATGCCATCCGGTGTGCGTTTATTCCAGTAGTATCGACCCTTTAGATAAAGTTGATAAGCCTCAGTATTCTCTGTGAAGTGTTTGGTCAGCCGTTTTTCCTCCTCACCCTCCAACCGCAGGCGCAGCTTGTCCGTGATTTCACGGGCGATATCTTCCTGCACGGCGAGGATGTCCGCGAGCTTGCGGTTGTACTGCTCGCCCCACAATTCGGAGCCATCCCTGACGTCCATCAACTCCATGCTGATGGTCAACGTTTCGCCGCGCTGCGAGACTCTCCCCGTCAGAACCGCGCGGACATTGAGGTCGCGTCCAACTTTTTGCGGATCAATATTGCGGCCTTTATAGCGGAACACGGTACTCCGCGCCATGACCTTCAGCCGGGGTATTTGAGACAACTGCCTGATTAGAGTTTCGGTAATCCCGTCGCTGAGGTATTCCGTATCCGGATCAGTGCTGGCGTTGACAAACGGCAAAACAGCCACCGAGTCGATGGCCTCGCCCCGCCCTCGAAACAGGGTGAACCATATGGCGACCACCAGCAGGGCGGCCAGCGCAGCTCCTCCCCCTGCGAGTGCCCACTTGGCGCGCCACCACGGTCGAGGCTGGACCGCAGGGGCCACTGCGGTTATCGTACCCACCCGAGCTGAATCCATATCGCGTTTCAGCCGCTTCAGATCCGCGCGAATATCCGCTGCATGCTGGTAGCGCGTCTCGCAGTCCTTCTCGAGCGCTTTCAGAATGATTTCTTCGAGCTCCGGCGAAATATACGGGTTCAACCGCACCGGCGCCACCGGCGCCTGGCGCAGGATGGCGTCAGTCAGCATGGGCGCGCTGGACTGCGGGAACGGCCGCCGGCCGGTGGCCAGCTCGTAGAGCACCGCACCCGCCGCCCAGATGTCCGAGCGCGCGTCCGCGGGCTGGCCCTGCAACTGCTCCGGCGCCATGTAGGGCAGCGTTCCCACGGCTCCGTGGGTCTGGCTCAGGCTTTCCGTCGGGGCGGCGTCGCTGACTGGATGCAGCAGCTTCGCCAGCCCGAAATCGAGAATCTTCAGTCGCCCGTCCGGCGTCAGGCGCAGGTTCCCCGGCTTCAAGTCACGATGAATCACGCCCTCGGAGTGGGCCGCCGCCAGACCTTCCGCCAATTGCATCCCTAGACGAATGACCTCCTTCTCCGGAAGCGCGCCCGCCGCCAACTTTTCGTCCAGGGTCACGCCGGGAATCAGCTCCATGACTAGGAAGTCCACCCCGTCCTGTGTGTCGAAGTCGAAGACGGTCGCGATGTTGGGGTGGTTGAGCTTCGATAGCGTGAGCGCTTCCTTGCGGAAGCGCTTGCGGGCGTTTTCATCGGTGAGCGTGCCCGGCGGGAGAACCTTCAGCGCGACCTCGCGGTCCAGGCGCTCGTCGTGGGCGCGAAAGACCAGGCCCATGCCTCCGGCGCCGATCTGTTCCAGCACGCGATAATGGCCGAGTGTCTGCCCGATCATGGCGAAGGAATCTAGCTTGGGGCGAAATCTTAGGCTGCCAGTCTTGGCAGGTCAACGCATGGAAGGTCGGTCGCCTTTAGCCCATTGCTGTACCGACCAGACAGGGCGCGCCGAAACCCTTTCTTCCGGCACTGTGATGGCTCCCACGCCCAAGGCCAGCGGGCAGAGGTGAGCTGGGGGCGTGTCGAAACAGCGCTCGGACCGATTCCGCGCACAGGGGGGCCTGTGCTAAGGCGGGCAGTTCGGGTATGCCGTGGGCCGCCAGAGTTCTAAAATCGTCTGCTAGGGCCGACCATCTTTTCCCAAGCAGTTCATTGGATTAGCGAGCTTCCGGTTTTCGGGATTTCCACATTTTGGATCTTCCTGTTCAGGTGCTTACCCCCAATCAATCCTACCTATCCCGCACGTTAGGGGCGCTGAACCCCTGGTAAGCAAATTAAGGCCAGGGGTTCTGACTGTGAACCCCTGGTAAGCAACCACACCCAAGTTCCGGTCCAAAGCCGCGAATAGTCCGCGAAATAGTAAAAACAATAGGCGAGGCTTCAACGGGCCAGATGTCCTCCGAGCCGCGACGGTCCACGAGGATGTCAGCCTAAACGCCGCCAATCGTGATTCGCTTCGCGCTCAAAGTGCCTCCTAAGTATGCGAGGTTGTCCGTAATTATTCGATGAAAGTTGCGGCCAGATTGGTTGTGGAAGTCGTTGAACTTGCGGAATTCTGCTGCAACTCTTGGGGTTTCGTTTTACACTTCTGACACGAATCGTCCCCTTTCAGTTGGTGGGAAGGACACTTTACTTTGACTCTTTCGCAGCGCATTCGATCCATCTTCCTGTTGTCGTGCCTGGCAGCGCCTCCGTTCTCCCCTGGTGCGGACGCTCCTCATGCGGTGAAACCGCTGCAGCTCAAGGTCGTTGAGATTAACGAGCCGAACGGCCAGATTCTGAGTTACCAGCAACGTGCCGGCTCGATCACTGTCCAGATGCGCGGCACCAAGCTCGCGCCAGAAGCACAGATTGACATGAAGGTTGGAAGCCGGCCCGGATTCCTGGGCCTGAACATCGGGAAACGACCGGGACTTGTGGAGGTCGAGATCAACGGCAGCGCGGTGAGCGGATTGCGACCGGCGCATACCTTCGGCAAGGACTTCCTGACCTACGTAGTTTGGGCAGTATCAGCAGATGGCAAGGCTTCGAACCTCGGCGAAGTCGCCTTCAGCGGCAACCGCGCGAACAACACGAAACTGACCACACCGCTCCAGACCTTCTGGTTGATGGTGACGGCCGAACCGAATTATGCGGTCATCGACCCGAGCCGCTTGGTGGTGATGTACAGCAGAGGACTGCCGAACAGCATGCCCCCCGAGAGCAAGGCACTCGTCATCCCAGGGAAGCTGTTCTACTTCACCCACTACAACGTTTATGACTCGGCGGTGGGAAGCCCGCTCGAGCCAGTGCCGAACCAGCTGTTACAAGCGCGAAAAGCGGTGGAGTTGGCGTCTGAGTCCGGGATCCTGGTGAACCGTCCTACGGGGACCCTCCTCAAGGAAGAGGAATACACACGTGCGGGACTGGCGCAGGCGAAATCTTTCCTGGCCAAGGCCGAAGCTGCTTATCAGACGAATCCAAAAGGCCAGGACGTGGTGCAGTTCGCGCGCGCTGCCGTACAGAGTGCCGAGAATGCGCGGTCGCTTTCCACCGGGGCGGCCGGCAATCTCCAATTGCCGCCGCCAGAGATCAAGCCCGTTAGTGTTCCACGGCGTGCCAGAGCGCCTACGCCGGAAGTCGCAGTGAAGACCCATCCGCCGGAGCAGCAGACCACCAAGACCGTCGCCGTGGCCCCGGCTCCACCGCCAGGGACCGTCATCAGGTTGGTTTCGCAGCCCGCATTCTGGTTCGCGTTGCTCGGTTGGGGCGTTGCCATCGTGCTGCTATTCCGACGCAAGACTCGGTAGTTGCGGGCAGCGGTGTGGTGGTGCAGGAAAGGCAGAGGCAAGCGCAATGCGTCATCTTTTTGGCATGTTGGCACCCGGAGGTGTATTGCTGCTGGCCGCCTGGGCCGTGCAACAGGAAGAGGTGGTGCGGGGGATGGCGGCGCCCTACGCCGTCTACTTCTGCTTCAGCGCTCTCATCGTGCCGGTGCTGCTCAGCTGGTATCACGACCAATCGCGATTACTCGCGATTTCCCTGGCGCTCGCGTTCACGGTATTTGGTTGGGTACGGCTGCCGGCGGAGGCGAATACCGCCAGGCTGGCGATGATGTTCTTCCTGCCTCTGATCTTTCTCCTGACGGAGGTCTTCTCCGAGCAGCGCGTTCTGACGCGCATTGGTTGCCTACGCATTGGCTTGGTAGTCTGCGCCGCTCTTGGCGTGGCCTGGATGAGCGGTGCGAAGGATGGATGGTGGACCGCTTTGTTTGCGTGGGGAGGAGGTCGGAGCACATGGACGTGGCTGCCCTGGGCCGAGCAGCTGTCGTTCGCTGTGGGGGCGCTCCTGATCTTGTTTTTCGCCATCCGTCGGCGGAGCAAGACGGAGCAAGCCATGCTCTGGGCTTTGCTAGCGGCATTCCTCGGGGCGCATGCCCGGAAGCCTGAAGCAATGTACTTCTACTACGGCACCGCCGGGTTGGTCGTCATGTTCGCAGTGATGGAGCACAGCGCTGAGATCACCGACCGCGACGAGTTGACTGGTCTTCCTGGCCGGCGGGCGCTTAACCGTGTTTTGGAACAGCTCGGCCGTCGCTATGCGCTTGCGATGTGCGACGTGGACCACTTCAAACGCTTCAACGATACCTACGGCCACGAGACCGGCGACCAAGTGCTCCGGATGGTAGCCTCGCGCCTCTCGCGCGTGTCGGGCGACAGCGAAGTATTCCGTTTTGGCGGGGAAGAGTTTGTCATCGCCTTTCGCGGTCTCTTGGCGGAAGAGGCGGAGCCGCTCGCTGATTCCGTGCGCAAGGCCATAGCGGACGCCGGTTTTACCATCCGTGGACCGAATCGCCCCGCGGAAAGACTAGTCCAGGGTCCGTTGCCGGCTTCGGACAAGAAAACCTCCGTCCCCATCACAATAAGCATCGGCTTGGCCGAGGCCTCCAGTAAGGATTCCAGCCCAGAGGCTGTGCTGCGGGCCGCTGACCAGGCGCTCTACCAAGCGAAAGAAGCGGGACGCAACTGCCTCTGGGTCGCGGAGAGCGCTCGCGCCTCGGGTGCATTGGCTCCGTAGCGTCGAGTCGTGCTAGCAAACGGCCGGGGAATCACTTACTCCCTTGTGTCGCTCTGCTGGGCCTCCCGTATTCCCATCCCCCAACTCCTGCAATCAGGATTTCGTGAGTTCTAAAATCGTCCGCTAGGGCCGACCATTTTCTTCTCAGTCCGCAGTGTCAGTTCCCAGTTCGAGAATCTGCCCGTTCCGACTATTCTTCTCTTTGAGCCCGTGGTAGAAGTCTTACCCCCTCTGGCAGGGCGCGCCCGGCGCGTTGCTGGCGCAGGACGAGGTGGCGCTCGCGGAAGTGATTGCGGGCGCGCTCACCCCAGGCACGTACGAAGTAGTAGTTGAGCCCAGCGCCCAGGATCGAGCTGGCGAGGGGGATCACCCGCGCCGACCACTTCTCCACCACCTCCACGCTGGCGCGGGCAGCGATGCGCTCGATGACGCGTGGCACGAACTTGTTCACGATCTGCCTCTCTACCAGTTCGCGCCCGATGTCCACGCCGGCGGCGCTGGCGGCGGCGATCCATAGCTCGGCAACCTCCTCGTCCGTGTTGTACTCGAAGCCGTAGATCAGGCTGAGCTTCTGCACCGTGCGCAGGGTGATGACGGCGAGAATGCTGAGGTCGGGGAGCAGGGAGAAAATGCCGGCCAGGCCGAACCCCGCTCCCTCCGCAGCGGCGATCTTCATTCCGGCGCGGATGGTCTGCGCGGCCAGCTCGTCGAGCAGTTCCACGGGGAGCGAGTCCATGTCCTGAAAGCTGCTCACGGGAAGGCGGTGGGCGGCTTGCAGGTGGGAGAGGTACTGCTGGGGGTCGACGCGCACGGTTTCGTAGGCGCGCTGGAAGCCGCGGCGGAGCGCGCTCTCCGCGCGGCGCAAGAACCAGGTGCGTTTGGGCGGGTCAGCCATCGCTCCTAGTCTACGTTCTCGGAGCGAGAATTGAGGATTTCCCTAACCGGTGCCCACCAGTACCCGTACCTTGCTCATCCCTCGCTCCTGTTCTTGGAATTCCGAAGCAATCTGCTCACAGTCCGGCCCACGTCTTATTAAACCGCATTGGTCTTCATAGTTGTCAGCATCGTCTCCCATTCAGTAGGCAACACCGGGTGTCTTGCGCAGATAGGTGTCGTCGGTCAGTTGTTTGAGCATGAAGTCGGCCACATCGGCGCGAGAGATCTTCGTCGGGCGAAACCAGCCGCCAATGTCCATGCCGGCCCGATAAATGCCTTTTCGCGGCCCGTTGGTCAGGGAAGAAGGCCGAACAATCACCCAGGCGAGTCCGCTTGCCTGGATGATCTGCTCCTGCACCGCTTTGTCGGCAAACATGTTCCGCAGTAACAGAGGCACCAGAATGAGGTTGTAGAAAATCCCCAGCCGCCCTCTGCTGTCAGCGACGCCGAGCGACGACTCGCAGATCAGGCGCTGCACGCCGTGCTTCTTCATCGCCTGGACGATGTTCTTGGTTCCCTCCGAGAGGGCGGTGGTCCGTCTGGTCAGAAACAATAGCGCCAGGATCGGCCCGCCGATCCGAACCGACCAGCCGAGCGGCCCCGTGAGCGTCAGGACTCGGGCAAGGATCTGAAAGGCGAAGGTAAGAAAGACGATAGTCCACACGGGAAGGTGAGTGCCAAGCGCCGACAACACAGCGTCCTGCCCCTTTACGGCTGCCTCAACCGAGTTGAGGTCCAGCATGTTGCCCTGTGCGACGGTCAGGTTCTGGTGCGTGCTTCGGACCTTGGCTGGGTCACGGGCAAAGGCCGTCACCACATGTCCCTGCTCCAGCGCTTGCTCGAGCAGCGCCCTGCCCGTTCCGCCGGTTGCGCCGAAAATCAGAACCTTCACCGCGTTCGTTCTCCGGGAAGCGCCGCCAGCTCGCGGTCGCCACTAAGCATTCTCCGCCGCCTGGCTCGCCTTGGCCTGCGCCAGCATGGCCTGGATCTCCTTCACGTTGAGCGAGCCGGTCAGGGTTTGGCGGAGCTGCACCTTCAGTCCCTCGAGTTGTTCCTTCTTCACCTGGCGCAAGCCCTGTTGGACGAAGCCGAAGAGCACGTACCAGGCGACCAGGCCCAGCGCAATGTACTTCAGGAAGAAGATGCTGGGGAAGTAGGGGAAATCCCAGATCATGTGCAGCGCCACCGGGATGAGCATGGCCTTGAGGAAGCGCTTGTCCCAAAGCATGTTGAGTTGGAAGCTGGCGTCTCCCCGCACGCGCCAGAAGGCGGCGGCGGCGATGGCGGTCCAGGCCACGTGCCCGAAGGGCGCGAGGAAGCCGCGCAGGTAGATGACGCTGGTCATCTGGCCGTAGTTTCCCTTGGATATCAGCAGGTAGCGGAAGGCGTATCCGGCGCTTTCGAAGGCGGCGAAGCCGGCGCCCACGGCCGCGCCCAGCAGCAGTCCATTCAGGATGTACTTGTAGCGGCTTCCGCCGCGGCTAAGCGCGACCACCGTCAGCAGCTTGGCCGTCTCTTCGATGACGCCCGCCTCCGGACTGCCCAGCCAGGAAAGCGGCGACCACTCGAACTCGAACAGCGCGACCAGCATTGAGATCACCCCGCCGATCAGGAACAGGCGCAGGACCTCGTAGAAGGAGACGTTGCGCGGCGTATTCATTTCGAAGACCAGGACGGCGGTGGAAAGCGGCACGGCCAGCGACCCCATCATCAGCAAGCCGGGGATGAGGTTCAGATTGTCCGGCCAGAGGTGCAGGGCGTAGTCGAGCACCGCGTACGTCAAGCATAGGAACGCCAGCATGCGCATGAAGAACCAGGGCTTGGGCCAGCCGGTGGGACAGTCCTGGATGGCCGGCGTGGTGTGCGAGGTTCCCACCAGGAAATACTGCTCCGTGTCCTCCTGGCTGCGGTGCTTGAAGACCTCGGAGAACATCTCGCTCAGGCTGAAGCCCTCCAGCTTTTCGGTCGAGGCCAGGCGATCGATGCGTCCCTTGAGAGAGTCAATGAGGTGGATCTGATGGCTCGGCGCGGGCGCCGGCGGCGGCATGCCGGCTCCAGCCGGAACGGCGGCCACGGCCAGCGGAGCTGCGGCGGCCGCGGAAGCCGGGGCCAGGGCGGCGCCACACTTGGTGCAGAAACGGTGGCTCTCGAGGTTGGACGCGCCGCACTGGAGGCAGTGCATGGGAACAGAACTCCTGGGTACCCCACAGCCCGCTCCCGGAGCGGAGACCGCGCCTCCGGTGAGCGGGGATAGTGCCGCGCATTCTACAACCGCGACCTCAGTTTTCGCACATCTTCGCGGCTCTCTTCTTTGTGGTTCATCTAAAGCTAATGGGACCGCCCATGGAGAAGACCGTCAACCCTCCTCACGTCGTCATCCTCGGCGGCGGCTTTGGCGGGCTGTACGCCGCGCGCGCGCTGGCGCGGCATCCCGTGCGCATCACGCTGGTGGACCGCAAGAACCACCACACCTTCCAGCCGCTGCTCTATCAGGGGGCCGCGGCGGAAAACATCGCGCGCGACCTGCGCTCGGAGCCCCGCCAGAACTTCCGCTACCGGGACCGGGGGAACCTGGCGACCATCGGGCGCGCCGCCGCGGTCGCCGACTTCGGGCGCATGCGCATCTCCGGGCTCATCGCCTGGAGGGCCTGGCTCACCATCCACATCTTCTGGCTCATCGGCTTCCGCAACCGCCTGCTGGTCTTCATCCAGTGGACTTGGGCGTACATCACCTACCAGCGCGGCACGCGGCTGATCACCGGCGACCCCGAGCTGCCCGGCCGGGCTCCCTGAGCGTTTCTGCAAGGGGAAATATTTTCTCTTTGACCTGGGCCGCTGGATAGCCGAAACTTGATGGCTCGACCCCCAAACCCTCATGCCGCCGGAAAACAAAGGCAAGGCCAAGCACGGACCCACCGCGCTGCTCATTCACCTGGAAAAGGATGAAGCCGAGTTGCTGGGCGGCGTCTTTCGCCAGTTCTCCATCGCGAGCGAGACCGTCTCCGGAGACGTCGCGAAGCTTGTGAACCAGAAAAAGTTTGAAGCCTGCGTGCTGCGGCTGGACGAGGGCGCGGAGCGCACCCTCCAGACCCTGCGGGATTCCGCCCGCAACCGCAACGTGCCCATCCTGGGCATTTGTTCCAGCACGCCGCAGGCCCTGCGTTTCTCCAAATACGGCATCAACGCCCTGCTGCGCGATCCGCTGGAGCGCCAGGACGCCATGCGCGGCGTGCGCTCCGCCCACCTGCTCATCATCCATGAGCTGCGCCGCTACATCCGCGTCCCCATCGTGTTGGAGTGCGTGATGGATCTGATGGGCGGCGGGAAGGTCGCCGGCCTCACCCGCGACCTGAGCTATGGCGGCATGTCGGTAATCACGTCGACGCGCGTCTCCGTGGACCACGCGGGCGAAGTTTCCTTCAAATTGCCCAACGAGACCGGGGTGAAGGTGGGAGCCACCATCCTGTGGCGGCACGAGCCCGAGTTGGTGGGCCTGCGCTTCGAGCCGGCGGACGACCGCCGCCTGCAGCTCCGGCCCTGGATCGATGACTACCTGAAGCTCACCTGAGCCCCGCGCCCGCTTAGTGCCGCGCGGAGAGGATCTCCAGAATCTCTTTCAAACCGTGGCGGACGGCGAGCAGCCCTTCCTGGGAAGCCTTGCGCGAAAAGGGAAGCGCGGGCTGCTCCTTGCCGGCCTTGACCTCCGCCCGCAAGTGCTGGCGCGCCCCGGCGATGGTGAAGCCTTCCTCGTACAGCAGCCGCTTGATCACCAGGACGCTCTCCACATCGCGCCGGCGGTACATCCGCTGCCCGGTGCTGCTCTTGGTGGGCCGGAGCTGGGGAAACTCTGTCTCCCAGAAGCGCAACACGTAGGCCGGCAGACGGCATAGCCGCGACACTTCGCCGATGCGGAAATAGAGCTTGTCGGGAACCACGACTTCGGAGGGCGTCGACCGGCTGGAGCGGGACTTGGTTCGCGTGGGCATGAGGGGAAGCGTGTTAGCGCGATACTACGGCGCGTGCGCCCCAGCGTCAACCGCAGAGTACAGCGACGAAAATGAGAGAGGGCCAGCGCTTGCGCGGCGGCCCTCGAACCCTGTTGCAGGCTCCCTTTTTAGAAGCGAGGTTTTGGCCTCGCTGTTGTTACCTCTTTTTCTTCTTTGCCTTTTTCTTTTTCTTCATCAGTTGGCTTTCCTCCCTAGAAGTTTGGGGCCCGATTTGCCCTCATGGCCCAATCTGTGGTGTGGGTATGAGGTACTGCACTAGATGTTGGGGCAGAAGCCGAAGCATGTCAACAAAAAAAGATGCCGCGGGCGGGCCGCCGGCTCGCCTGCGCCGGAGACCGGGGAGGGGAATCGCCATGACGTAGACTCTTTCGGAGGCGGACAGGGAAGGTGCGGCGCGATCCCATCGAGCTCGAGGTTTTCAAGAACCTCTTCCACTCCATCGCGGAAGAGATGGGCGCGGCGCTGCGCCGCACCGCCTTCTCCCCCAACATCAAAGAGCGGCGCGACTACTCCTGCGCGGTGTTCGACGCGCGCGGCGAGGTGGTGGCCATGGGGGATCACATGCCCGTGCACTTGGGCTCCATGCCCATGTCGGTGCGCGCCGCCATCCGGGCCTTTCCGCTCGCGCCCGGGGACGTCGCCATGCTCAACGATCCCTTTTGCGGCGGCACCCACTTGCCGGACATCACGCTGGTGGCGCCGGTGTACAACACAAGACCACATGGCGCGGCCGCCCTCGGCCGCGCGCCCGACTTCTACGTAGCCTCCCGCGCGCACCACGCCGATGTCGGCGGCGCCTACGCCGGTTCCATGGGCCCGTGCCGCGAGATCTACCAGGAAGGCGTCCGCATCCCGCCGGTGAAACTGGTGCGCAGGGGCAAGACGGACGAAGACGTGCTGGCGCTGCTACTGGCCAACGTGCGCACGCCGCGCGAGCGCGAAGGCGACTTGGGGGCGCAGCTCGCCGCCTGCCACACCGGGGCCACGCGCCTGCGCGAGGTGTGCGTGCGCTACGGCCGACCGCGCGTCCGCCGCGCGATGAGTGCGCTGCTTGATTACTCTGAGGAGGTGATGCGCGCCTTCCTCGCCCATGTCCCACGCGGAACCTTCCGTGCCGAGGATTTTCTGGACGACGACGGCATCACGGACCGCCCCATCCGCATCGCCGTCAGCATCGCGTTCCATACCGGGCCACGTGGCGCGGCCGCCCTCGGCCGCGGTCCCGTCGTCACCGTGGACTTCACCGGCAGCGACCCGCAGGTGGCGGGCAGCGTCAACGCAGTGGAGGCCATCACTTACTCGGCGTGCTTCTACGTCTTTCGCTGCCTGCTGGCGGAGGACGTACCGGCGACCGCGGGGCTGATGCGACCCATCCGCGTGATTGCGCCCGAGGGCAGCATAGTGAACGCGCGGCCGCCGGCCGCGGTGGCCGGAGGAAACGTAGAGACCTCGCAGCGCATCGTGGACGTCCTGCTGCGCGCGCTGGCCCAGGCCATTCCGCAGCGCATCCCGGCCGGCTCGTCAGGGACGATGAACAACCTCACCCTGGGAGGGATCGATCCCAGGAGCGGCGAACCCTTCGCATACTACGAGACCATCGCCGGCGGCATGGGTGCGCGGCCTACCAAGGACGGCGTCTCCGGCATCCACACCCACATGACCAACTCGCTCAACACGCCGGCGGAGGCGCTCGAGCACGCCTATCCCTTCCGTGTGACGCGCTACTCCCTGCGCCCGGGCTCGGGCGGCCCTGGAAGATTCCGCGGCGGCGACGGCATCGTGCGCGAGATCGAAGTGTTGACCGACTCCGACATCGCGGTGCTCGCCGACCGCCGCTCCCGCGGGCCCTACGGCCTGGCCGGCGGCGATGCGGGCGCGCCCGGAAGGACGCAGATCATTCGCCGCGACGGCTCGGTCGAAGAGTTGCCCGGCAAGACAAGCGCGCGGCTACGGGTGGGCGAGCGAGTGCGCATCGAGTCGCCCGGCGGCGGCGGCTGGGGCAAGCGAAACATAAAGGCGTGATTTAGAATGCGCGCGGTGATTCCTGATGCCTGAGACCATGCTGGCGGTGGTGAAGCCGGAGGCCAAGCCGGGCGTGGAGCTCCGCGACGTCCCCATCCCCAGCCTCGGCCCCACTGACGTGCTGGTGCGGGTGAAGGTGGCCTCGGTCTGCGGTACCGACCTGCACATCTACAACTGGGACGCATGGGCGCAACGGCGCATCCATCCGCCGCTCATCCCCGGGCACGAATTCTGCGGCGAGGTGGCCGAGGTCGGCCGTGAGGTCACCGCCGTCAAGCCGTTCGACTTCGTCTCCGCCGAAATGCACGTGGCCTGCGGCGAGTGCTTCCAGTGCCGCATCGGCGAAGCCCACATCTGCCAGAACGTGAAGATCATCGGCGTGGATTCCGACGGCGCCTTCGCCGAGTACGTGCGCATCCCCGAGTCGAACATCTGGAAGATCGATCCCGCCATTCCCGTGGAGTACGCCTCGGTGCTCGACCCGCTGGGCAACGCTGTGCACACCGTGCTGGCGGGCCCCATCGCCGGCCGGACGGTGGCCATCACCGGCTGCGGGCCCATCGGGCTGTTCGCCATCGCGGTGGCGCGGGCCGCGGGCGCGACCCAGGTCTTCGCCGTCGAGGTCAACGAGCATCGCCGCAAGCTGGCGGAGACGATGAAAGCCGACCTGGTGCTCAATCCCGCCACCGACGATGTGAAGGCGCGCATCTTTGACGCCACCGATGGCGTGGGCGCGGACGTAGTGCTGGAGATGTCCGGCCACCCCGACGGCATCCGCACCGCCTTCGACGTGGTGCGCCGCGGCGGACGCCTTTCCCTGCTGGGACTGACCTCCAAGCCCATCTCGCTCAATTTTTCCGAGGACATCATCTTCAAGGGCATCACCATCCAGGGCATCAACGGGCGGCGCATGTACGAGACCTGGTACCAGATGACCGCGCTGCTCAAGAGCGGCAAACTCGACCTGCATCCTGTGATCACCGACCGCCTCTCCATGCGCGACTTTGACAAGGGGATGGAACGGCTGAAGACCGGAGAGGCCTCGAAGATCCTGCTGTACCCCAACGGGGTAAAGTGATTGGCAAACGGCAGCCAGCAGCTCGACGAGGTCAAGGCTCAGTTCGAGGCGGCCTCCTCGCAGGCCAAGCAGTTGCTCACCGGAAATAGCTCGGATATCCTCACCCGCCGCCCGCAGCCCGAGCGCTGGTCGGCGGCGGAGTGCATCGCCCACCTCACGCTTACCAACCAGCACTATCCTCTGCTCATCCGCGGGGCGCTGGAGCAGGCGCCGCCGGGCGACGGTCCCTACGGCATGGACTTTCGCGGGCGACTGCTGCGCTGGATCCTGGAGCCACCCTATCGCAGCGGGGTGAAGACCATGCCCAGCATGGAGCCGCAGAGGGGCGCGTCCCCCGAGCAGGTGCTGGCCGCCTTCCTTGCCTCTCAGGACGAGCTTCTGAGGCTGCTGGAAGCGGCGCGGGGCAAGGCGCTGGAGAAGACCACCATCACCTCCCCATTCTCGAAGCGCATGCGCTACAACGCCTATTCCTGCTTCCATGTGCTAGCGGCACACGAGCGGCGACACCTGTGGCAGGCGGAGCAGGCGCTGGCCCAGAGGAAGACGCCCTGAGGGCAGAGATGTTGCATGCAACGTCTCTACGGCGGTTGTTTTAGACTTATCCGGCCATGGCCACGACGACTGCGCGCACCAATCCTCTCTCCTATCTTTCCGGCGAGTTGAACAACCTGAAAGAAAAAGGCACCTACTTCAAGCTGCGCGTGCTCGAAGACGAGCAGGCGCCGCTGTGCACCTTTGACGGCAAGAAAGTCATCAACCTGGCGTCCAACAACTACCTGGGGCTGACCACGCACCCCAAGCTGCGGGAGGCGGCGCTCGCGGCGACCAAGAAGTACGGCGTGGGCTCGGGCGCGGTGCGCACCATCGCCGGCACCATGACGCTGCACATGCAACTGGAGGAGCGCATCGCGCGCTTCAAGCGCGTGGAAGCCTGCGTGGTCTTCCAATCGGGCTTCGCCGCCAACGCTGGTACGGTCTCCGCCATCCTGGGCAAGGACGACTTCATCATCTCCGACGAGCTCAACCACGCCTCCATCATCGACGGGGCGCGCCTCTCGCGCGCGAAGATCCTCGTCTTCCGCCACAAGGACATAACGCACGCCGAGGAGCAACTGGCCTCCGTCAAAGACCAGCCCGGGCGCAAGCTGCTCATCACCGACGGCGTCTTTTCCATGGACGGCGACATCGGGCCGCTGCCGCCTCTGTGCGAGCTGGCGGAGAAGTACGGCGCCATCATGATGGTGGACGACGCGCACGCCTCCGGGGTGTTGGGGCACAACGGCCGCGGCACCATCGACCACTTCAACGTCCACGGCCGCGTGGACGTGCAGGTGGGTACGCTCTCCAAAGCCATCGGAGCGCTGGGCGGATACGTCTGCGGCACGCGCGACCTCATCGAGTTCCTCTACCACCGCGCCCGGCCTTTCCTGTTCTCCACCTCGCATCCGCCGGCCGTGGCGGCCACCTGCATCGCGGCTTTTGATGTTCTGGAAAACGAGCCGGAGCGCATCGAGAAGCTGTGGGAGAACACGCGCTTCTGGAAGAAGGAGTTGGCAGCCCTGGGGTTCAACATCGGCGGGGTCACCACGCCCAAGAGCGAGACGCCGATCACGCCCATCATCATCGGCGACGGAAGGCTGACCATGGAGTTCTCGCGCGAGCTGTTCGCCGAGGGCGTGATGGGCACCGGTCTCGCCTTCCCCACCGTGCCCGAGGGCAAGGCGCGCATCCGCACCATCGTGACCGCCACCCACACGCGCGAGGAGCTGGAGCAGGCGCTGGAGATCCTGAAACGCGTAGGGAAGAAGAAAGGCATCCTGGCCCATTGAGAGATTGGATTCCAACGCGCTGGGCTGCGGTGTCGGCCCTTCCCACGGCGCTTGCCGGCGCGGCGGTGATGGCGCCGGTCCTTTCTGCCGGCGGCTACGGCCTGACGGCTTTCGGGATTCTTCTCTTCTTCTCGCCGGTCTGCCATCAAGACCCGGCGCGGTTGTTCTGGATCTTTGGCGGGCCTGTCGCCGTTTGCGCACGCTGCCTGGGGATCTACCTGGGAGCGGCGGTGGGAGCGTGGATTCCGGCGCCTCGACGGGTGCTCCTAGCAGGATTGGCGCTGTTTGCGGCCCTCAACCTCGCGGACGTTTTGACGGAGGCCGCTGCGTGGCACGGGAATTGGAAGCTGACCCGGTTGATCTTGGGTGCGCTGCTGGGGCTTGCCGCCGGGTCCCTGGTCGCGAACTCGATGAAGCGCGATGTTTTCAGCGCCTCCGTGACTGTGCGGTGAATCAGTCCAGCCGGTAAACGAAGTGCCCGCCCACAATCGTAGCCACAACTCTGCCGGTGAGCTGCCAGCCGTCGAAGGGAGTATTGCGCGACTTGGAGCGCGACTTTTCCGCGTGGAAGGTCCAGCGGACGCCGGGGTCGAAAATGGTGACGTCGGCGATGGAGCCGCGTGCCAGGCTGCCGCGTCCTTTTAGGCCGACGATGCGCGCGGGATTGGTGGAGAGCAGTTCGATGATGCGGGTCAAACCGATCTTGCGCTCGCGCTGCAGCTTGGTGATGGCCAGGCCCAGCGCCGTTTCCAGCCCGGTGACGCCGAAGGCGGCGCGCTCGAACTCCACCTGCTTTTCGTGCGCCGCGTGGGGCGCGTGGTCGGTGGCGATGGCGTCGATCGAGCCGTCGGCCAGCGCGATCAGCAGGGCCTCGCGGTCGTCGGCGGAGCGCAGCGGCGGGTTCATCTTGCAGTGGGTGTTGTAGTCGCCGACGTTCTCATCGGTGAGCGCAAAGTGGTGGGGTGTGATCTCGCAGGTGACGTGGGCGCGGTTGCGGCGCCCGCGGCGGACGGCCTTGATGGTCTGAGCGGTGGAGATGTGGGCCACGTGCAGGTGGGCTCCCGCGGCCTGCGCCAGCCGCGCGTCGCGATCGACGATGGCGGCCTCGGATTCCGCGCTCATGCCGCGCAAGCCCAGGCGGAACGCCGTCGGCCCATCGTTCATGGAGCAGCCGGCGCTCAGCCGCGTGTCCTCTGCGTGCTGCATGACGGGAAGGTTCAGCGCCGCCGCGGCGTGCAGAACGTCGCGCATGAGTTCGTCGCCCAGGATGGGCCTACCGTCATCGGTCAAGGCGACTGCCCCGGCGCGCTGCAGCGCGCGGAAGTCCGTAAGTTGCTCTCCCTTGCTGCCCAGAGTGGCGGCGGCCACGGGAAAGACGTTGACCACCGCGCCCCGCGCCGGGTCCTGCATCCAGGTGGTGATTTCCGGGGAGTCGTTCACCGGCGAGGTGTTGGGCATGGCGCAGACGGAGGTGAAGCCTCCGGCGGCGGCGGCGGCGGTGGCGGTAGCGATGGTCTCCTTGTGCGACTGGCCGGGCTCGCGCAGGTGAACGTGCAGGTCGATGAAGCCGGGAGCGACGATGAGGCCGCGGGCGTTGAAGGTCTCGTCGGCCGAGCCGCGGAGCTTGTTGCGCGGCGCGATCTCGGCGACGCGGCCATCGCGCAGGAGCACGTCCATCTCCGCGTCGATGCGCGAGGCAGGGTCGATGACGCGGCCGCCCTTCAGCAGCCAGGACACGGGTTTGCTGTCGCGGGTCATCGCGCCACTCCCATCGAACTGGCGAGGATGGCCATGCGCACCGCCACACCGTTCTGCACCTGCTCAAGGATCACGGATTGCGGCCCATCCGCGACCTCGGCGGTCAGCTCCATGCCGCGGATAATGGGTCCGGGATGCATCACCAGGGCGTCCCGCCGCGCCAAGCGCAGGCGCTCGCTGGTGAGCTGATAGCCGGCGACGTACTCGCCCACCTTGATCTGCCGTCCCGCCAGGCGCTCTTTCTGCACCCGCAGCATCATGATCACGTCGGCGCCGCGCAGGGCTTCCTCGAAGTGCCGCGTGACGCGGACTCGGGGGGCGAGCGTGGCGGCGACGTCCGGGGCCATCTCGACCGGGCCGCAGAGAGTGACTTGAGCGCCGAACTGGCTCAGCAGGTGGACGTTCGATCGAGCCACGCGGCTGTGGTAGATGTCGCCCACGATCACCACGCGCAGCCCGCGAAGATTCCTCTTATGCCGCAGGATGGTAAAAGCGTCGAGCAGCGCCTGGGAGGGATGCTCGTGCATGCCGTCGCCGGCATTGATGATCGGGATGTCGAGGTGGCGGGCCATCAGATGCGGCGCTCCGGCGGCGGGATGGCGAACCACGATCAAGTCCGCGCCCAGCGCCCGCAGGGTGTAGCCGGTATCGAGCAGCGACTCGCCCTTCTCGATGCTGGAAGCCTCGGCGTGGATGACGCTGGTGGTCGCGCCCAGCGCCTTGGCGGCAAACTCGAACGAGACCCGGGAGCGGGTAGAGGCTTCGTAGAAGAGCAGCGCCACGCGCTTCTTGCGCAGGAGCGGCCGCGGCTTGGCGGGATTCATGCGCCGGGCCAGGCGCAGCAACGCGGTAATCTCGTCCGTCGCCAGCGATTCGATGTCGAGAAGGGAGCGGCGCTTGGTTTTCATGCGTCGGCGAAGGGTTTCCCCGGCTTCTTGGTAGAGCGCTCGGCCGGCTTCCCGGCCAGAAGCAGGACTTTTTCCGTGCTGTCAGTCTCCTTGAGCCGCACTTCGACAAGTTCTTCAGCGGTGGTCTGGGTGGTGCGGCCGACAAAAGTGGCTTCGATGGGAAGCTCGCGATGCCCGCGGTCGATGAGCACGCAGAGCTGCACGCGCCGCGGGCGTCCGTGGTCGAAGAGGGCGTCGAGGGCGGCGCGCGCGGTGCGGCCGGTATAGAGCACGTCGTCCACCAGGATGATGTCCATGCCCGCCACCGCGAACTCCATCGGCGTCTTCTGCACCACGGGCTTCGGTCCCACGGTGGAGAGGTCGTCGCGGTAGAACGTGATGTCCAGAGTCCCCACCGGGATGCGCGTCCGCTCGATGCGCTGGATCAGCCGCGCCAGCCGCTCGGCCAGCGGCACGCCCCGCCGCCGGATCCCCACCAGACCCAGGTTGGCGACCCCGGCGTTCTTCTCCACAATCTCGTGCGCCAGACGCACCAGAGTGCGCTCGATCTCCGAAGCGGACATCAATTGCGCCTTTTCGCGCAGTTCGGGCGGTCGCATTCGGGGCTGGGAAGCCATGCGAGCGAAATCATAACAGCTTCGAGTTTCTGGCTACGAGGTGGAGGTGCCGAAGCGGGCTCGGGGATCGGGTCCGGGCGCGGAGGTCGCCGCCAATCTAAGTGACTGTTAATGAAAGACTTACTGGCTTGATTTCCGCTTCCCGAACAGTGAAGCGCCCAAGGCTCCGCCGGCGGCGGCGAAGGCCATCAGTGCAAGAAAGTTGATGGCGAATCCAAGGGTCATCATGAGCGCGAAACCGCCGGGGGAGGTTATGAACTGCATGATCCCGTGGACCATTTGCTGAGCGTTGGGATCGGGATTGCGGGTGGCGGACTGCTCCATGGCCTGGCGCATGGTGTCGCGCATCTTGCCCGAGCCCATCACCAGGATGGTCAGAGTGGTGACGGCGGAGTTGACGAGCGAGGCCACCATCCCAGTGACGGTGCCCAGGCGCGCTCCCAGGCCGACAGGAACGCTGATGGCGGCGCGGTTGCGGTAGAACAGGACCGAAACTGCGCCCGCGGCCAGCACCCACAGGCAGCATCCGATGCTCAGCACGGGAGCGGCGGAGATCAGTCCCGCCACGCCTCCGGCGATGAGCACGCCGGGCCAGGCTTTGTGCCAGTCAATGCGGGGCGTAGAAGGCGGAATCGCGGGCGAAGGCGCCGGCGGAGGAGGGCTTGGTGCAGCAGCGGCTACTGCGAGGATTTGCGGGGCCGGATCCCCCAGCGGCGCCAGCCGGGCACCGCACTGTCCGCAAAAAGGGACGCCCTCCTGGATCGAAGCGCCGCAACTGGGGCAGAGATGTTCCACGCGCAGGTCAAGCTACAGGAAGTCCGGGCGGTGGCGCAACCCCGGCTACATGGTGCTTTCCTTGCCGCCGTGCATCTGGAGATAGACCAGGGCGAACTTGCATCCTTTTGTCAGCGGCTCCACCGAAACGATGCGGTGGCTGGAGCCCTTGCCAACCGCCAGCTCCACCTTGTTTCGCATCTCCGCCCCCAAGCCTTCCTTGCAGGTGATCTCTTGGTTGCCGGGATCGCCCTTCAGGTTGATGCCGCCCTTGCACTCGGTGACGCTGCCGTAAGTCTTCAACTCCTTGCGGTAGAACTCGAGCACTTTGTCCGAGGAATCGTCGGATTCAAACTTCGCTGCAATCACCTTCAGGCCGAAGCCAGGGAGTCCCAGGGTGACGTTGGCGCTGCTCGAATCGTGGCCCTCGTCCGGCACGCGACGCGCGCCCGCGTACACCGGCAGGCCGATCTCCTTGGGGTCGACCTCGGTGCGCACCTTGAGGCCGCCGAAGGGCGTTTGGATGTCCACGCTCTTCTTGGCTTCGCCCTGCTTGCCCACGTTCATGCTGCAGGCGCTGAGGCCGAGCAGAAGCACCGCTGCCGTCGCAGCGGCGGCTCCGCCCCGGGCCAGCCTATGGAATCGTTCTTGGTCTCGCATGAAAGCCTCCTTGAGAGTGCCGCAAGAATGTGGATTGTGCCGGGCGGTCGAGCCCGGCGCCGCGCTCGGCCACGCCGGGAATGGTTACCGGCAGCCGCCCGTGGATGGGGATCTCTCCAAACAGCGCCTTCACGGCCGCTGTCTCCGAAACCGGCACCCCGGAAAAAGTGCAGAGATAATTCTGGGTCTGGGGAAAGCCGGCGGCAACGTATGGGCTGCCCAGCGCCACCACCACCGTCAGCGGCGCCGCCTGCTCGAGGATGCGGTTGAGCAGGGCGGCGGTTGCGTCGTCGAGAGAAACCGAATTGGTGGTCACGCCCTGCACTTGGACCTTTTTCCCTGCCGAGGGAGTCACGTACACCGCCGCTACCACCGCGCGCGCCTGCGCAACCGCGTTGGCGATCGAATCCCCCAGGGCCGCGGCGCTGCGGGGATCGACAAAAAAGATGCGGGCATCCGGAACGCGCGCGCGCAGCTCCTGCTCGAATACCCGCCCGTACTCCGTGCGCACGTCGTCGGTGAACAGCACCGCCACCAGGCGTTTCTGTCCTTCCCCTGGTGTGGTATACGCGCCGGCCGGAGCCGGGGTTCCATTGTGTTTGAGCGGCAGTACCTGCCCGTTGTCGCGCACCAGGGTCACGGCGGTCTCGGCCACCTCGCGCGCGGCGGCCAGATTCTCCGGCCGGGCGATGATGCTGGAAAGGGCTCCAATGTCCACCAGGCGCGCCTTGTTGAGGCCCACGGAGGCCTTCAGCCGCAGGATGCGTCGGACCGAGGCGTCAATGCGCTCTTCCGAGATCTCGCCACTCTGCACCGCCGCCAGCAGCGCGTTGAACGACCCATCGAGGTCGGCGGGCAGCAGGATCACGTCGTTGCCCGCCTTCACCGCTTCCACCGCCGCGCGCCCCGACGCGTTCTTTCCCGGCTCGGCGGGGAAGAGCCGGGTGAGCGCGTTCATGTCCATGGCGTCGGTGACGACAACTCCCCGGAAGCCGAGCTGACCCCGCAGCAGCCGTGTCACCACCGCCGGCGAGGTGGTCGCGATGCGCTCGGGATCGGGCTCGAGCGCCGGCACCGTCAGGTGCGCCACCATCACCGAATCCACCCCGGCCTCAATCGCTTTGCGGAACGGGACCAGCTCCACCGCGTCCAGGCGCGCCCGGTCGCCGGTCACCCGCGCCAGCGAGAGGTGCGAGTCGGTATCGGTGTCGCCGTGTCCGGGGAAGTGCTTGGCCGTGGTCAACAGGCCGTTCTCGCGCGCCGCCTTGATGTAGGCGGCAGCGAAGGTCCCGGCCTCCTGCGGGTCCTCGCTGAAGGCGCGAGTATTGATGATGGGATTGTTCGGCGAAGAGTTCACGTCCGCCACCGGGAAGAAACCCCACTCCACGCCAATGGCGCGCGACTCCCGCGCCGTCACCCGGCCGAGCGTCGCGGCGTACTCCGGCTTGCCGGTGGCGGCGAAGGCCATGGCGTGGGGAAATCCCGTGGTGGAGTAGAAGCGCATGGCCAGGCCGCGCTCGAAGTCGGCGGCCACGATCAGCGGCAGCTCCGACTCGCCCTGCAACTGGTTGGCGAACATGGCCGCCTCGTAAGGCGGATTGCGGTAGAGGAACGGAGCCTCGAAGCGCACCGTCAGCAGCAGTCCGCCCACGTGGTACTTCTGGATGCTGTCGCGGAGCTGTGTGTACTCCGGGCTGGCCAGGTTCAGGAACTCGGCCGGCGCGCGCAGCATGAACATCTGCCCGATCTTTTCTTCGAGCGTGAGCTTGCGCAGGGTCTTCTCCGCCCACTTCTCGCCGTCATGGTCGAGGTGGACGGGCCCGGGCTGCTGGTACTTGTCTTTGGGAAAGGCCAGCGGCGCGAGCAGGAGCAGGAGGACGAGCAGCCGCCGGAACATGGCTAGTGACAATACCAGAGCGGTTGGCGGTTGTCAGTGCTCAGGTCATACGGCGCAGTCGCCCCCGGCTGTGCGACTAGCAGCGGACTGAACTAGATCCATAGCTTCAGACTGGATTTGCATGACGTCCCCGAAGCTCTTGAGCCAGTGCACCTCGGGCTCGCGCCGGAACCATGTCATTTGGCGCTTGGCGTAGTTGCGGTGGGCCTGCTGGGTGGCCCAGATGGCAAGCTTGCGGTCAATCTCGCCGCGCAGCAGTTGTCCGGCCTGCTTGTAGCCCAGGGACTGGAGCGGCCGGGCGTCGCCGTACTTCGCGAGCAGCGCGCGCGTCTCCTCCACTAGCCCGGAGTCGAACATGTGGCGGGCGCGCTCATTGATGCGGGCGTAGAGCGCGTTGCGCTCCGGGTCGAGGCCAATCCGCAGAACGCGGAAGCCAGTAAGCGGCTCGCGGCCGCGCTGCCACAGCTCGGACATCTTCTCGCGCGACTGCATGCCGACCTCGATCGCGCGGATGAGCTTGGGCGTGTCGTTGGCGTGGATCTTGGCGGCGGCGGCCGGGTCCAGGCGCTGGAGCAGCCGGTGCAGGCCCGCCGGGTCGTTCTTTGTAGCCTTCCCGGCCTTCGTGGCGCGGGCGCGCAGACGCTGGCGCAACTCTTCCGCCCGTGGCGGGCCGGAGAAGAGTCCTTCGAGCAGCGCGCGCAGATAAAATCCGGTCCCGCCGACCACGATGGGAATCCTGCCCCGGCCGGCGATCTCGGCCAGCACGACACGGGTGCGGCGGGCGTAGTCGCCGGCAGTGACCGCTTCGTCGAGTCCGGCAATGTCGAAGAGATGGTGGGGGACTCGAGCGCGCTCGGCGGCCGTGGGCTTGGCCGTCCCGATCTCTACCTCGCAGTAGAGGGCGACGGAGTCGCAGTTGACGATCTCGCCCTGGAAGCGCTCGGCCAGGGCGAGAGAGAGCGCGGTCTTGCCGCTCCCGGTGGGGCCGAGAATGACCACCAGCAGGGGCTCCTGCCTGGCCTGTGTGGAAGCAGCCGACTCGGCCGCGCGTGCGGGCGAGGTCGCCCGCATCCACACATTTTTGCCCGGGCGGCTCACGGAGTCAGCGCGCGCCCCAGGGGATATGCCGGAAGTGGCGCGCGATGATCAGCGCCAGAATGAGCAGCGCGATGATGAGGTAGCCGAGGACTTGCTGGCGCAGGGGTCGCACGGGGTCATTCTAACGCGGGGCTTTCGTGGCGCTCGCGGCGAAACGCAAGGTCCTTCGTCCCGCTAGGCGGGACTCAGGATGACAACCGCGAAAAACGCTACCGCAGGCCTTCCTTCTCCGGGTCCTGGTTGTAGAAGAAATAGAAGCGGAGCGCGAGGTACTGGCCGCGGAACTCCGGGGGCAGGGGCTGGAACGGGTTGGAAGCGGTGACGCCGCCCCAGGCGGCGCGGTCGAGCGCGATGTCACCCGAGGTGCTGTCGAGCTTCAGGCCGGCGACGCTGCCGTCCTTGAGGATGGCGAACTGGATGACCACGCGGCCGCGCTTCATCAGCGGCGCGCGCGCGACTTCGGGGATCAGGATGATCCAGTTGGCGCGGACGTCGTGGACGACGCGAGCCAGGTAGGGGCCGAAATCCACGCCCATGGTGTCGCTCAAGACGTCGAAGCCGCTGCGGACGTTGCCGCGCGGCGAAGAGCCCAGGCCGAAGTCGCCGTCCATCCCGCCCGTGCCGCCGCGGTTGGCAGCGGCGGCGTGCGCCGCCTGCTGGATGGCGGAGCCGGCGGACACCCCGTTGCCAAAGCCGCCCTTGCCGGCGAAGGCAGGGGGCTGCAGCTCGGCCATCTGGTTGGCGGGCCCCGACTGGGTCGGGGGCGAGCCTGCACGGCTTGCTCCGGATGGTGCCGCCTGTGAGCCGGGCTGGGGCGGCGGCGCCGGAGGCGCGCTCAGGCCGGGAGCGCCGGGACGCGCGGCGTCCACCAGCTGGTCGAGCACCTTCCTGTCCGGCGAGGGAGCGCGCGAAGTGGCGATGCGGTTCTTGTCGGAGAGGATGTTGGTGTTGGTCGGATGGTCGAGCTTCTGCGAGTCAGGAGGCATCGCAAGAAAGGTAAAGTCCTTGCCCTTGAACATGTCCATGGGAACGGCCAGAGCGATGTAAGAGCGCTCCGGGAGCAGCCGGCCCAGCAGGGGCAGCGAGGAAATCAGGGCGATGTGAAACAGGACTGACAACAACGCGATGGCCAGCAGGCGCCAGCGCGCGCTCTCGTCGGCGTACTCGATGAGCAGGACGGGGACGTCGTGCAGCCCGGGTGGGGGAGCATCCCCGCGGCGCGGCGCGTATTCCAGGGGCGGGATGGGAGACACAGCCAAGGGACTGATTGAGCGTGAACCCCGGCCGCCGGCCAGAGTTGTTAGCGATTGGATGCCGGAAGGGGCCGGCAGGCTGCCGCCACCGGCGGCTCCCTAGTAACTATTGTCGCACTATTCCTTCGAGATTAATACGGCGGCCGTGCTCGCGGATCTGGGTCAGGATGTCGAGAGCGACGGCCAGGGCGCGGCGGCCGTCCTCGAGCGGGACGACGGGCTTGGAACGCCGGCGGACGGCGTCGAGGAAGGACCGCAGCTCGGCATGCAGCGGCTCTTCCGCCGTTACTGCCGGCCGGGTCACGCCGATGTTGGGGCTGGAGGGATGCGCGGGCGGCTCCGCGGCCTTCGCGTCCTGAGCGGCGCCGGGGTCGCCCGCGACGCTGAAGACCAGCACGTCCTGCCGGCTATAGTCCACGGAGACGTACTGGTGGGGCTGGAAGAAGCGCAGTTTGCGCACCTTTTCAGTCGAGACGCGGCTGGCGGTGAAGTTGGCTACGCAGCCGGAGTCGAACTCCATGCGCACGTTGGCGATGTCCACTTTGCCGGAGAGGATGGGCAGGCCGACGGCGCGGATTTCTTTCACCGGCGATTTCACGAAGCTGAGCACGATGTCGAGGTCGTGGATCATGAGGTCGAGGACCACGTCCACGTCCAGCGCGCGGGGCGTGAAGACGCTGAGGCGGTGAACCTCGAAGAAGAGCGGCTGCGTCACCAGCGGCAGCGTGGCGCGCACCGCGGGATTGAAGCGCTCCAGATGTCCCACCTGGGCGACGCGCCCGGTGCGCTGCGCGATGCGGATGAGCTCATCGGCTTCGGCCAGCGAGGAGGCGAGCGGCTTTTCGACGAGCACGTCCACGCCGGCTTCCATCAGCTCGCGCGCGACCTTCAGGTGCTCGACGGTGGGAACGGCGATGCTCGCCGCCTGGACGCCGGACTGCACCAGTTCCTTCAGCGAGGCGAAGGCGGCTGTGCCGTATTCAGTGGCTGCCGCGGCGGCGCGAGCCGGGTGGCTGTCCACGAGGCCGGCCAGCTCGACATTGCCGTCCTGCTGGGCCAGTTCGCGGTACACCCGCGCGTGGTTGCACCCAAAGGCGCCCACCCCGACGACCGCCGCGCGGATTGGCTTGTCTGACGTCAACGCTTCGTCCTCGGCTTCTTCAGCAGGGCGATCTGGCCGGCGTGGTAGAGGTCGTGCTGCACCAGGCCGTGGAGCAGGAAGTAGACCGTGTGCTTGCGGCCAGGGACGATGCGCTTCAGCCGCGATTCCGGCAGCCGGGCAACGGTCCTCTCAAGTTCGCGATGCGCCCGCTCCAGCGCGTTGAGGGCCTTCCGCCAGGCGGCGGCGCTGGCTTTGCCAACGGGCGGCCAGTCCTCGCGCTGAGAAAGCTCGATGGCTTTTCCCATCACACGCTGGCGTACCGCCTTCTTCCAGGCGGTGATGTGCAGGACGAGTTCCCAGATGCTGTGGGTGCCGGCGAGTGGCCGCGCCGCAGCTTGCCTTGCGGTGACGCCGACCAGCAGCTCGCACAACGCTGGGCCGTGCCAGGCGCCGCCGTGGTAGGCGCGGTGGAGCTGGTCGGCGATGCGTTCGGTCTCACTCATGACGACGCCTCGACCGAAGTGGCGGCGATGCTGATGCCAGCGGCGTCAGCAGCCGCGACAATCTTATCGCCGTCGAGCAGCAGGCACCTGCCGGCATCAATCGCCAGGCAGGTGGCGCCGGCGCGCTGCATGGTCTCGATGGTCGAGAGGCCGATGACGGGGACGTCGAAGCGCATGTCCTGGTTGGGCTTTGCGACCTTGACCACGGTGAGCGCGCGACTCAGGGTCGAGGCCGTGCCTTCCAGTCCGCGCATGATCTCGCCGGCGCGCTGGATGGTCGCGTCTGTGCCCTCCATGGCTTCGACGGCGACGCAGGCGGATTCGGCGATGACTACCGTCTGGCCGATGTCGTACTGCGCCAGGTGGCGGGCGACCGCGCGCCCGTAGGCGATGTTCTTCCGTTCTTCCTCGCTGGGAGCGCGTTTGGTCAGCACGCCGGCACGGGCCAGCAGCGGCTCGAGGAACGAAGTCGAGTCCAGCAGGGTGATGCCTTCGTCGGCCAGGACTTTGGCCACGGCGCCGATCAGGGAATCGGTACTGCGCGTGGTGAGCGACACTATCAGTTTGGCCAGGCGCCAGTCCGGCTTGATGCTGGAGAAAATCTGCTTGTGCTTCACCTGCCCGGCCATGATGGCTCGGGTGACGCCTTCGCGCTTGAAGGTGTCGATGAGCTTGGAAAGGTCGCCCAGGGACATCCAGTAAACGGCTGCGGCGCCGTGCGACTCGATCTCCGGGGAGGTCTCCTCCTGGATGGCTGCTACGACCACGTCGAGGCCGCGGGCGCGGGCGGCGTCCAGCACCAGCAGCGGGAAGCGCCCGTTGCCGGCGATGAGGCCGAGTTTTTCCTGGTTCGCCACGGATTACACGGATGAACACGGATTTTACAGGTATCGGTGCCAATCCGCGCGAATCGGTAGCGAGAACCTTGCCGCCAGCGCGGTCACTTGATGACGCCGCGTTCGCTGGTCTCGATGAAGCGCAGGAGTTGAGCCACGTCCTCGCCCAGGTCACCCTCCGCCTTGAGTCGCTCCAGGGCCTGCGAGGTATTGAGCTTCGAAGCCATCAGGACCTTGAAGGCGTGACGGAGCTGGCGGATGCGCTCCGGGGTGAAGCCGCGGCGCTCCAGGCCGGTGGAGTTCACGCCGTAGGCGCGGGCCTCGCGGGCGGCGCTGGTCTTGGAGAAGGGCAGCACATCCCGGGTGATGATGGTTCCGCCGCCGATATAGGCGTGGGCTCCGACGCGCCCGTACTGGTGCACCGCGGAGAACGCCCCGACCACCGCCCACTCTTCGACGGTCACGTGGCCGGCCAGGGTAGCCGCGTTGGCGAGGATGCAGTGGTCGCCGACGATGCAGTCGTGGGCGACGTGGGCGTAGGCCATGATGAGCGTGTGGCTGCCGATGCGGGTGACGCCGCCGCCGCCGGGCGTGCCGCGATGCAGGGTGACGAATTCGCGGATGATGTTGTGGTCGCCGATCTCCAGGCGCGTCTTCTCGCCCTGGAACTTCAGGTCCTGGGGCTCCTGGCCCACGGAGGCGAAGGGGAAGATGCGGTTGTGGCTCCCCAAGCGCGTGGGGCCGTCGAGGGTGACATGGGAGACGAGTTCGCAGTCCTCGCCCATCTCCACCCCGGCTCCGACCACGCAGTAGGGGCCGATGCTGCAGGACGAGGGAATGTGCGCGCCGGGATCGACAATCGCAGTCGGATGAATGGGCATGCGGGAGCTACGGCGAGGGAGCCCCGGCATTGGGGGAAGCTGGTCGGTCCACGAGTGCGCAGCTGACCACGGCTTCGCAGGCCAGCTTGTCGCCCACATAGGCCGTGCCCCGCATGCGCACGGCGGTTTTGCGCCAGGCCAGGACCTCCACCTCGATGCGTAGCTGGTCGCCGGGGACCACGGGCTTGCGGAAGCGGGCGCGCTCGATGCTGGTGAAGACCACGAGCTTGTCTTCGCGGTCCGGGATCTCGCTGAGCACCAGCGTGCCGCCCGCCTGGGCGATGGCCTCGATAATCAGCACCCCGGGCATGATGGGGTAGCCCGGGAAGTGTCCGGCGAAGTGGGGTTCGTTGGCGGAAACGTTCTTCAGGGCGACGAGGCGCTTCCTGGGCGTGAGGCTGATGACCCGGTCGATCAGCAGGAAGGGATAGCGGTGCGGCAGGATGCGCTGGATCTGGGTGACATCCAGCACGGTCGAGTCGGCCGGGCCTTCGGAGAGTTCCACCGGGAGATTTGCGGCTTCCGTCATGGTGAAATGCTATGTTTACAGGCGGTTGATTATAGTGGATTCCGCGCGCAGGTAAAGCGGGAGCGCGAGCGCCGATGAAAAAGTCCATTCCGAACCGTAAGGCCGTGATGCCGGAGGATGAGCCGGGCGGCGTGGGCGAGCTGCTCCGGTTTCTGGAGCGGCAGCGGGAGGTAATGCTCCAAACGCTGCGGGAGTTGGTGGAGATGGAGTCGCCCAGCCACGACAAGGCGGCGGTGGACCGGCTGGGAGAGTTCGTTGCCGCAGAATTCAAGCGGGTGGGCGGCCAAATCATCGTCCACCCGGACTCGCGCGCCGGCGACAACCTGCAGGTGGAGTTTCCGGCGAAGGCCGGTGGCGGCCCGCCCATCCTGCTGCTGGGGCATCTGGACACGGTTTGGGAGATTGGCACGCTGGACGCCATGCCCTTCGCGGTGCGTGACGGGCGCGCATGGGGGCCGGGCGTCTTCGACATGAAGTCCGGTATCGCCCAGATGATCTTCGCCCTGACGGCGCTGCGCGAGGTGCGCGGCGGCCTGCAGCGCCGGGTCACCGTGCTGCTGAACTCCGACGAAGAGGTGAGCAGCGAGTCCTCGCGCGCGCTCATCGAAGGCCTGGCCCGAAGGTCGGCGGCGGTGCTGGTGTGCGAACCGGCGCATGGCCTGGAGGGAGCGGTCAAGACCTCGCGCAAGGGAGTGGGCGAGTACATCGTGCGGGTGACCGGGAAGGCGGCGCACGCCGGCCTGGACTATGAGAAGGGCGCGAGCGCCATCGCGGAGCTGGCGCGGCAGATCGCGCGCCTGGAAGAGTTCACCGACCTGAAGCGTGGAGTCACGGTGAGCGTGGGCGTGATCCGCGGCGGGACGCGGACCAACGTGATCGCCGGCGAGGCGGTGGCGGAGGTGGACGTCCGCATCCAGCGGCCGAGCGACGCGCGAACTCTGGAGCGGAAGTTCCGCTCCCTGAAGCCCTTCGACGGGCGCTGCCGGCTGGAGGTAAGCGGCGGGATCGAGCGTCCGCCTATGCCGCGGAGCCCGGCGGTGGCGCGGCTCTACGGCCTGGCGAAGGGCGTGGCCAAGTCGTTGGGCATGGATTTGCGGGAGGCAGCGGTCGGGGGAGGCTCGGACGGCAACTTCACGGCCGCCCTCGGCATCCCAACCCTCGATGGTCTGGGAGGAGTGGGCGAGGGTGCGCACGCCAAGCACGAATCGGTGCTGGTCGCGGAGCTGCCGCGGCGGGCGGCGCTGCTGGCAGGACTCATTGAAGCTATCTGACCCCAGCCGGATGCCTTTGACTCCTCAGTAAACAGGGCCTAGAATCGGAGCCAGTGGAGGCACCATGTTCGGTGGTAAGTTGGGTTTGCCCGAGATTCTCATACTCCTGGCCATTGTCCTGCTCATCTGGGGTCCGGGCCGTCTGGCGAATCTGGGCAAGAGCATGGGCGAGGGCATCCGCAACTTCAAGTCCTCGGTCAAAGACGGCGAAAAAGAGCCGGAGAAGAAGTAGCGCGGCTCCGCCGAGTCTTTCCTGCCCGATTCCAGCTTTTCTTCCTTTAGCCAGACTTAGAGGCAGTCGTGCGCCTGGAGCATGCGGTAGACCAGGGGCACGGGCAGGCCCACCACGTTGAAGTAGCATCCCTCGATGCGTGAGATCCAGCGCGAGGCGATTCCCTGAATGGCATAGGCGCCGGCTTTGTCCCTAGGCTCGCGGCTCGAGACGTAGTCGCGGATCTCCTTCTGGCTCAGCTTGCGCATGGTCACCCGCGTGGTCTCCGAGCGGAGGTCTTCGAAGCTCGGGCCGGCGAGGCAGACGGCTGTCGTGACCTGGTGAGAGCGCCCGGATAGCAGGCGCAGCATGCGCCTGGCGTCGCTGTGGTCGCGAGGCTTGCCCAGGACTTTGCCGCGAACGACCACGATGGTGTCGGCGCCGAGGACAAGACTGCGCGGGCGCTGCGCGAGGATGGCGTGCGCCTTCTCCCGCGCCAGGCGCTCGGCGAATTTCCTGGGTGATTCCCCTTGCCGCCGGCGCTCGGGAATCCTGGTGGCCTGCGCCGTGAAAGCGATTCCGGCGTTACGCAGCAATTCGGCGCGGCGGGGCGAAGCCGAGGCCAGGATCAGTTTCGGGTTTCGAGTTCCAAGTCTCAAGCGGAGTTTCAGCGGATTCCCACCAGCCCGCGCACCGACTGGATGAGCTTTTCCGAGTCGTAGCCGACGCCGTCCTTGAAGACGATCTCCACGTTCTCGATGTCGGCGATGTTCTTGCCCGGGTCGCCCTTCACCACGATGAGGTCGGCGGCCTTGCCGGGAGCGATCGAGCCCACCCGGTCGGCGACGCCGAGGAATTGCGAGCCATTCCAGGTACAGATCTTGATGGCCTCGAGCGGGGTGAAGCCGGCCTCGACCAGCAGCTCGACCTGGCGCTGATCACCGAAGCCGGGCAGCGCGCCGCCGTTGCCGGTGGGATCGACCCCCGCGATGAGCAGCCCGCCGGCTTTGGCGAAGGCGTACTCGAACTCCATTTCCATGCGGAAGGCCTTGGTCCACGGGGAGTCCGGCCGGCCATAGCGCTGCTGGTTGCGGGCGGCGTCGTCCAGGCGGGCGCGCGAGGTGAGGAAGCTGACGCGGGCATTCTCGCTCATAGCGTCGAGCACGCGCTGCGGCGTCGCCGCGCGGCCGGGGACGAACATCTCGAAGACCGGCAGGGTGGAGGTGACTGCCACCTTTTTTTCGACCAGCGTGCGGATGGTTTGCTGGATCTCCGGCCCGGCGACTTCCATGCTGGTCAAATGGACGACCGCTTTGGTCGGATTGGGGCACTGGTCGGGCTTCTTCTCGGGAAAGAACTCGGTGTCCACCACCAAGCCGTGTTCCAGGTCGTCGATGCCCAGCTCGGCGGCTTCGCGGAAGCCGATGGAGCAGAGATGTCCGGTGACCTTGAAGCCGCGAGCGTGGGCGGCGTCAATGGCCGCCTTCAACTCGTCGCGCGTGATGAAGTTGTAGGCCTTGAACGAGGTGGCGCCCTGGTCGGCCCAGAAGTTCACCGTGCGGCGCGCGTCGTCAGGGTCAGGAATGGCGTGCATCTGCGGCGTGAACGAGCCCTTGCCTTCGAGGTAGGGCCCGGTGACGTGCATCTTGGGGCCGGGCGTTTGGCCCGCGTCGATGAGCTTCTTGATCTCGAGGTCGGTGTAAGGCTCGATGCTGCCGCCGGTGCGGATGGTGGTGACGCCGGCGGCCAGGTAGAGCCGCGGGAAGCTGTACGCCATCTCGTGGAAGACGGCGCCGCCCGCGGGATAGAACAGGTGCTCGTGCACCATCACCATGCCGGGCAGAACGGTGCGGCCGGCGAGGTCGAGGACCTTGGCGTCGGCCGGGACGGGGCCGCCGACAGATTGGATCCATCCGCTGGCGAGGACCACGGTCTGGTCTTCTTTCGCAGGTGCGCCGGTGCCGTCAATGACGCGGACGTGGGTGAGAGCGACGACCGGCGAGTCAATCTTCACGTACTCGCGGACCGCGGGCGAGAGCGTCTGGGCGGCGGCCATGGCCGAGAGGAGGCAGAACAGCAGCAGCTTCTTCATGGGGTGGAATTGTAAAGCAGAGGGCTTCCTCGCTGCGCTCGGAATGCAAATCAAAAGCGGATGTTAGAATCGAAGACTACCCGCGCAGTTCCTGCCGCCTATGGACCGCAAGTTCATCCGCAATTTCGCCATCATCGCGCATATCGACCACGGGAAGTCCACGCTGGCCGACCGCCTGCTGGAGCTGACCGGATCGCTCACGGCGCGCGAGATGCAGGCCCAGGTGCTGGACAACATGGATCTGGAGCGCGAGCGCGGCATCACCATCAAGGCGCACGCGGTGCGCATGAACTACACCGCGCGCGACGGCGACCTCTACCAGCTCAATCTCATCGATACCCCGGGGCACGTGGATTTTTCCTACGAAGTCTCGCGCGCGCTGGCTTCCTGCGAGGGAGCGCTGCTGGTGGTGGACGCCTCGCAGGGCGTGGAGGCGCAGACGCTGGCCAACGCGCACATCGCCATTAACAACGGCCTGGACATTATCCCCGTCATCAACAAGATCGACCTGCCCAGCGCGGAGGTGGAGCGGGTGAGGGAGATGATCGAGCACTCGCTGGCCCTCGACGCCAAGGACGCGCTGCTGGTGAGCGCCAAGACTGGCGTGGGCGTGCCCGAGGTGCTGGAAGCGGTGGTGCACAGGGTCCGGCCGCCCAAGGGGTCGCCCGATGCTCCCCTGCAGGCGCTGGTCTTCGATTCCTGGTTCGACCCCTATCGCGGCGTGATCGTGCTGGCGCGCGTGATGCAAGGCACGCTGAGCCGCGGACAGCGCATCCGGCTGTGGTGGAACGGGGCTGTGTTCCAAGTGGAGACTCTGGGGGTGCTTACGCCCAAGCCGGTGGAGCTGGAGACGCTCTACGCCGGCGAAGTCGGCTTCCTGATGGCCAACATCAAGAACGTGGCCGACACCAAGATCGGGGACACCATCACCGACGATGCGCATCCCGCGATCGAAGCACTGGCTGGGTTTGAGGAGATCAAGCCCATGGTCTTCGCCGGCTTGTACACGGTGGACGCCCACGAGCACACCCAGCTGCGCGAGGCGCTGGAGAAGCTGCGGCTGAACGACGCATCGTTCTTCTTCGAGCCGGAGAGCTCGGTGGCGCTGGGCTTTGGCTTCCGCTGCGGCTTCCTGGGACTGCTGCACATGGAGATCATCCAGCAGCGGCTGGAGCGCGAGTTCAACCTGGAGCTGATCACCACCGCGCCCAGCGTGCGCTACCACATCACCAAGAGCACCGGAGAGGTGCTGGACGTAGACAACCCGTCGAAGTGGCCGCCGGCGGGCGAGATCGCCAAGGTGGAGGAACCGATCATCACCGCCATGATTCTGACCAATGAGACGTATGTGGGCGGGATTCTGAAACTGGTGGAAGATAAACGGGGGCGGCAGAAGGCGTTTGAATACGTCAGCGCCAGCCGGGTGATGCTGACCTACGAGCTGCCGCTGAACGAGATCGTGATGGATTTTTACGACCGGCTGAAATCGGTGTCGCGCGGCTACGCCTCGCTCGACTATCACCTCTCGGGGCGCTGGGAGTCGCCCATGGTGAAGCTGGACATCCTGGTGGCGGGCGAGCCGGTGGATGCGCTGTCGCTGATCATGCATCGCGACTTTGCTTACGACCGCGGCCGGGCCCTGGTGGCGAAGATGAGGGAGCTGATTCCGCGGCAGATGTTCGAGGTGGCCATTCAGGCGGCCATCGGCAGCAAGATCATCGCGCGCGAGACCGTGGCTGCCATCCGCAAGAACGTGCTGGCCAAGTGCTACGGCGGCGACATCACCCGCAAGCGCAAGCTGCTGGAGAAGCAGAAGGAAGGCAAGAAGCGCATGAAGCGCATCGGACGCGTGGACATCCCGCAGGAGGCCTTCTTGGCCGTGCTCAAGGTCAGCGAGAACGAGTAGCGGAGCGGCCGCCCTGGTCGCCAACGTGCTGCGTTAACTGTGCAAAAACTCCGTAGGTCTCCCGGTGGCTCGAAACCCCGGCAGCGCACGGTTATATATCAGCTAAGTAGTTTATCTACAATGAGTTATCGCACAGTTTGCGGTTTACGGTGCGGTTCGGGTCAGGTGGGCGGCAATCCAGAGAATTCCACAGATTTTCCACAGCCCGAGGAAAGCAAATTGCCGGGCGGGTTTAGTGAGACATGATGAAGTTCACCGTAATCTGGGCCTCGACCTCAACCGGAACGCCGTTCAGCAGATAGGGGCGGAAGCGCCACTGCGCGACGGCCGCGAGCGCTGCGTCGTTGAGCGTGGGATGCGCGCTGCTGACGACGCGAAGGTTCTGGACCGCTCCATCGGCTCCGATCACGGCGTGCAAGACCACCGGCCCCTGGGCTCCGATCTGCTTTGCAATCGGCGGATACACCGGCAGGACCCTGTAGATCACGTTGCCTTCGGTCACGATGGAGGGGTGGCGCGGCGGCGGAGGCGCCGCCGGGCGGGGCGTAACCGCAGGCGCATCGAGCAGCGGACCGGTGGAGTGCTCCACGCCGTTCGGCAGACCCTGTGGCAAGTCCGGGCCGGTCCCGCCGGTGTTCGGGCCCTGCGCGTCGGGAGTCCGGTCGGTGCTTGTCGGGATGGTTCTCGGCGGCATCAAGACCAGGTTGACGGCGTGGGGAGGCCTGCGACCTGCAGCATTGTGTCCGGGATTCGGCACGCCGCGAGGTGGCGGAGGAACCGATGTGGCGACGGTGGAGGTCCATAACGCGCGCGGAAGGCCCTGGTTCTGGAGCAGTGGGATCAAGACCAGAAGACTGATGAACGCGCCTGCAGGGCAAGTGAGAAAAGCACGGTCCAACGCTGGTTGGTTCTCACACCGCCAGCAGACTCAAGCAGGCTCTCCGCAAACATGGCGCGCCTCCGGTGATGTTGACTTAGACACCGCGGCGGTTGTGGGCGGCGCCCGGGCGGGCGGAGGGAAGACCTCCCAAGAACGAATCGGGCCGCTCGAAGGCGGCCCGGAGAATTCGCTATTACTGGAATCTAGTTGGGTTTGGTGGAAGGAGGAGTGGTGGTCGGCCGGCGAGCGGCCCCTGAGGCTCCAGCGGCCGGGGCAGGTGGCGGCGGCACGCCCGACTGGGCGTTGTAGGCGTCCACGATGTCCTTGGTCACGTCCGTCGAAGCTCCGGCCCACAGCACTCCGCTCTGAGGGTTGGAGACGTCCAGGATGACGGCGAAGCTACGGTCCTTGGCGTACTTATCCAGGACCCCCAGCATCTTGCGCCCGATCTGGTTGGCCAGTTCCTTCTGCTGGTTCTGGAAGTCGGTCTGGGCGTCCTCGAGCGAACGCTGAAGATTCTTCTGCTTCAGCTCGATGCTCTTCACTAGGCCGGCGCGAGCGTCGTCGTTCAGCTTGTCCCCCTGGGTATTGAGCTGTTTCTTGAGGTCGTCCACTTCCTTGCCCAGGGCTTGAAGCTCGTTCTGCTTGGGCTCGAAGCGCTTCTGCAGGGCGGCGAAGTCGCGCTGACCCTCGTTGCTGCCGACGATGGCCAGCTCGATGTTAATGATACCCAGCTTGGTGGGCGGCGGTCCGGCAGGAGCCGGGGGAGGGGCAGCCGGCCTGGCGGTCTGAGCCAGCGCGGTGAAGGAAATCGCCACAAACAGCGCCAGCATGTACGGTGCGAACTTGTGTTTCATGAGATTGGGTGTACTCCTTAAGGGAATCCTGTCCGGGCTGCCGAAAGCCGGCGCCAGAAGACCGGCGGAAAGCGCTCCTGACCAGCGGACTAACAAGGATTATAGTGGCCTTCTTGCCAGAGCGTCAAACCACGCGGGGGAGGCTAGAAGGTGGTGCTGACGGTGAAGCGGAAGGTGGTGCGCGGGTCCCGGAGGCGGTAGATGGGGCCGAAGGCTTGCAGCGCCTGCTGATAGCTGAAGTCGCCGGCGCCGCCCACCGGGAACATGTCGCGGGTGAACTGCACGGGAGCGGGGGTCGAGGTGTTCATGCGGAACGGATTGTAGGCGTAGTAGATGCGGAAGGGGGCGTTGACCACCGGCATCAGGATCTGCAATTCGAGGCCACTAGACATGCGTGGAACAAAGTTGGTGTTCGAAACCACCTTGAGATTGGGCTCGAAATTGAGGGAAACGTTGCCGACGCAGTTGAAAGAGCCGTCCAAGACCGGGCAGCCAAAGGGGATGGTGTTGAGACTGGCGAGTTGAGTGGCGTTCACCCGCAATTGTGAGGGCCGGGCGATGAAGTTCATGCCGAAATCAGTGAAAACCGCCAGGGTCACTGGGCCGACGATGGGAATGCGGTACTCGATGTTGGAAATGAGCGAAGTATCTCCACCGGGGAAGACGAGGTGG
Source organism: Terriglobales bacterium (assembly GCA_035937135.1). Lineage (NCBI taxonomy): Bacteria > Pseudomonadati > Acidobacteriota > Terriglobia > Terriglobales > Terriglobales bacterium. The sequence continues at coordinate 10,277 of DASYVL010000047.1, read as the reverse complement.
TTCACGGGAATGGGAACGGTCCAGACCCCGCGGCGCAGGTTGGTGGGATCCTTGGGCACGCTGGTGCCGTCCGGATTCAGCAGCGGGAAGTCGATTTTATCCACCAAGAAGGCGACAGGCGACACGGCGCGGACGTCGAAGCCGCGCAGGTCGGTGTCGCCACCGATGTAGAAGCGCTGAAATGGCGGGGCCACGCGTCCGGCGTATCCGGTCATGAATGAGCCCTGGAAACGGACGCCGAGAGTGTTGCGGTCCTTGTTCATGGGGCGGAAATACTTGAACTCGACGATGGGGCGGATGTAGCGGACGTTGCCACCCAGGCCCGCAATCTCGCCTCCGACGAACAAGCTGCGTCCGCGATGTGCGCGCTGCGGGTTGTCAATGGTGCTGACGGAGTAGGTGGGAACGAGCTTGCTGGTGATGACGCCGTTGAGCGCAGCCGGTCCGGCGATGCCGCGAAAGGCAAGCTGCTCGAACAGACTGCGCGAAGCGTCGCTGAACACGGTGACCGAGGTGCTGTCCAAGGAATAGGTCAGGCCCAGGCGCTTGAGCGAGCGCTTCAGGGGGTAGCTGAGGGAAGTGGTGACTCCCTTGCTGGAGGTGTTGTAGTTCTGCAATTGGTCGAGGATGGACGAGGGGAGGTTGAGGGGAAGGCCCTGGGCAATGGCTGTCTGACGCGCCTGATTGTAGTTGAACTTGCGAGCATACACCGTGAAGCCGAACTGCAGCGGCCGGTCGAACATGTAGGGCTCGGTGAACCCGAACAGGACGTTGCGCTCAAGGTCTCCGACGTTGGCCTCGATGCGCAGGGTCTCGCCCAATCCCAGGAAGTTGTTGGTCTCGTAGTTCAAGCCGATGAAGGAGCCGGAGAGGCCGCTCACGCCGCCGGTGAGGCCGACACTGTTCTTCCCTTTCTCCTTCACCTTCAGGGTCAGGTCGACGGTCCCTTCCTTTTCGTTGAGCCTGCGTTCGGAGTCCTCTTCCGGCTTGAGCTGCTCGAAGTAGCCGAGCTGGTTCAGGCGCAGAATGCTGAACTCCCAGGCGCGGCCGTTGAAGATGCCGCCCTCCTCCACCGCCAGCTCGCGCCGGATGACCTTGTCCCGCGTGGTCTGGTTGCCCACGAACTCGATGCGGCGGATGTAGAAAGGCTTGCCCTCGTCCAGGTCGATCTCCAGGCGGATGAGCTTTTTGTCATCGTCGATCTGGGTATCCGGAACGGAGGTGAAGTTGATGTAGCCCAGTTCGCCGTAGCCCTTGCGCAGATTCTCCAGGCCCTTGCGGATGTTGTCGGTGTTGAAGATGTCCCCGTCCTTCATGGGGAAGAGCGAACGCAGGAGCGCGGCATCCTTGATCGCCTTGTTGCCCTTGAAGGTGATGCCGCCCAGGCGGTAGCGCTCGCCCTCCTCGATGGGGATGGTGATGTCGACCGCCTTGCCACCGCCCTTGAGGATGAGGGGGATGTGAAGCCCCCCGGTGTCCTTTACCTTGGTCTTGGGTTCCTCGACCAGGGCCTTGAAGTAACCCCTCATCTGGTAGGCGTTGCGCACCCGCTCCGCGTCCTCGTTCAGCTTGGTGGCGTCGTAGGTTTTGTGGATGATGCCTTCCAGGAAGATGGAGTGGGGAACGCCGATGGGCTTCAGGTTCTTCATCGCCCGGCGCAACTCTTTGCTCCCGATGTGCTTGTTGCCCTCGAACCTGATGTTGCCCACCTTCACCTTGGGGCCTTCTTTGATGATGAAGGTCAAACCCACGGAGGCCGGCGGGATGGGCCGGACCTCGGAACGGATGGTGGCGAACTGGTGCCCGTGCTCGGAGAGTAGTTCCTTGAGCACCACCTCGGCTTTCTTGATCTTGGTGGGGTCGTACTGGTTCTCGACCGTGAGGCCGACCTTGCGCTCTTTGTAGCGGTTGAGGACGTCGCTCACCGAGACCGAGCTCAGCCCCTTGTAGTCGATGGCGCGGATGGTGGGTTTTTCCTTGATGTAGATGTGGACGCGCCAGCCCTTGGGAGCTTCCTCGCGCTCGAAGCGGACGTCCTCGAAGAAGTTGGTGTTCCACAGGGAGTTGAAGTCGCGCTGCAGGGCGGCTTCGTCATAGACGTCGCCGGCGCGGCTGAAGATGCGGGCGCGGATGGTCTCCGCCGGGATGCGGCGGTTGCCGTGGATTTGGATCTCCTGGATCAACTCCTGCGCCGCCGCCAGTCCCGGCAGGAAAAAGAGGGCCAATGCCAGCAGGAAAAGACCCCGCAGAGGAGGGAACGAACCGCGCCCGCGTTGGGTCACGGGCTTTTCCTGATGAGAGCCAGAAATAAGACGACCTCGACCGGAGAGTTAGAGGAAACGGGCATTATACGGTAGGCCCCGCTCCCGCGCAAAAACTATGACAACAAAGATGCTTATGGATGCCGGGGGGTTGCAACGCCGGCTCAGGCAGAAGCACGCTCCACTTCCGCCAGCACGGAATAGAAAGTGGCGGCGGCGCCAATGTCGGTGAGCCGCTCGGAGGTGAGCACGTTGATGTTGCGTCCGCCTGGGGTCAGCTTGGCCCAGTTGAGGCGCGCGGCCACCACGCCCCGGGGAACCGTGCCGTTGACGCGCGCGGTGAGCACGATCTCGCCGCGCTCGTTGAACACCCGGACACGGTCGCCGTCGCGGATGGAGCGCGCCGCCGCGTCTTCAGCATGGATCTCGAGGAGTTCCGGCTGCTCCAGCGGTTGCAGCGACTCCAGATTGCAGAAGCTGGAATTCAGGAAGTTGTCCGACTTGCGTGCCAGCAGCTCCAGCGGGAACTTACGGGCCAGCTCGGTATGGCGAGACTCGCGCGGGGGGACGAAGCAAGCCACCGGATCCAGCCCTTGGGCCGCCAGGACGTCGCTGGAAAGCTCTGCCTTGCCGCTGGGGGTGGGGAACCTGCCCTCGGCGAAGGGCAGGAAGGGCGCGGAGCGGTCGTGAGCCTGGCCGTTCGAGAAATTTAAGCGCACGTGGCCTTCCGCTTCCAGCCGCTGGCGGTTGATGCCGGCGAACCGGGAGTGGCCGCTGGCCAGGGCCAGGTCCATCATCTCGTCCTCGGACTGTTGGAAGCACTCCTCCTCAAAGCCCATGCGCTGGGCCAGGCCGCGGAACAGCTCGACGTTGGAGCGGCACTCGCCCAGGGGTGCGATGGCCTGTTCGGACATCTGCAGGTAATAGTGGCCGTAGGAGGCCTGCAAATCCTTGTGCTCGAAAAATGTGGTCGCGGGCAGCAGGACGTCGGCGTAATCGGTAGTGTCGGTGAAGAACTGCTCGTGCACCACGGTGAAGAGGTCGTCGCGTCGCAGGCCACGGACGACATCGTTGTGGTTGGGAGCGATGGCCGCCGGGTTGGAGTTGTAAACGAAAAGCGCCTGGACGGGCGAAAAGCCCGGCGAGGTGAGCACCTTGCCCAGCTCCGTCATGTTGACCAGGCGCGCCGGACGGCCGAGGGGGCCGGACTTCATCAGGTCGGGGCGCTCGAGCGCAGCCTTGTCCAGCGGGAATCCGCCGCTGGTGGAAAGTTGCAGGCCGCCGCCCACCTCCTTCCAAGAGCCCGTGATGCAGGGCAGCATGGCGATGGAGCGCATGGCCATGCCGCCATTCTCCGAGCGCTGCACGCCGTAGTTCACGCGGATGGCGGCGGGACGGCAGGTGGCGTACTCGCGCGCCAGCCGGACGATGTCCGCGGCGGCGATGCCGGTCCAGGCGGCGACGCGCAGCGGCGGGTACTCCTGCACCCGGTTGCGCAGTTCGTCGAAACCCAGAGTGTGGCGGGCGACGAAGTCGGCGTCATAGAGATTCTCGCCGATGATGACGTGCATCATGCCCAGCGCCAGGGCCACGTCGGTTCCCGGATGGATGGGCAGATACCAGTCGGCGCAGGCGGCGGTGCGCGTGCGGTAGGGATCGATGACCACCAGCTTGCCGCCGGCGCGCCGCGCCTCCTCGATGAACGGCCACAGGTGGACGTTGGCGCCGTGGATGTTCGCGCCCCAGGCCAGGATGTAGCGCGAATGGCGAAACTGCTCGGGCTCGGTGCCTTCCTTCACGCCAATCACCGAGATGAGCGCATCGCCTCCGGCGGTGGCGCAGATGGTGCGGTTGAGCTGCGAGGCGCCCAGGCGGTGGAAGAAGCGCCGGTCCATGGAGGCGCCGTTCAAAGCGCCCAGCGTCCCGCCGTAAGAGTAGGGAAGGATGGCTTCGGGGCCGAACTCCTTCGAGATACCGCGGAAGCGCTCACAGATCGTGTCTAGCGCCGCGTCCCACGAGATTCGTTCGAAGTCTCCCGGGCCCTTCTGTCCTTCGCCCTTGGGCGCGTTCTTCCTGCGCCGCATGGGATAGAGGACGCGGTCGGGCGAATAGACGCGGTCCAGATACTTGGCGACCTTGGCGCAGAGGAATCCGCGCGTTACCGGATGTTTGGGATCGCCCTGGATCCTGGTAGCGCGCCCGTCCTCGACGGTGATGAGCACACCACAGGCGTCGGGACAATCGTGCGGGCAGGCGGCGTGGACCACGCGCTTCATCCAGGGATGATTATAAGGGTGAAGGCGACGGCCGAGGACGGCCGTGCCACGCACCCACGCGGGAGCTAGACCGACATGACTTCCTTTTCCTTGGCGGCGCTCATCTCTTCTATCTTCTTAATCTCGGTGTCGGTGAGCTTCTGGATCTCGTCGTGGGAGCGGCGCTCCTCGTCCTCGCTGATCTTCTTTTCCCGGAGCGCTTTCTTGATGAGCTCGTTGCCGTCGCGGCGAATGTTGCGCACCGCGGTGCGGTGGTCTTCGAGGACCTTGTGCACGTGCCTGACCATTTCCTTGCGGCGCTCCTCGGTGAGTGGCGGCACCGGGATGCGGATGAGCTTGCCGTCGTTCATGGGATTCAGGCCAAGATCGGCGGAGCGGATGGCCTTCTCGATTGTGGCCAACGACGTGGGGTCGAAGGGCTGCACGGTGAGCAGTTGAGGCTCCGGGGCGTGCACCTGCGCGATCTGGTTCAGCGGCATCTGTGAGCCGTAGTATTCCAGGCGGATGGAGTCGAGCATGTGCACCGAGGCGCGGCCAGTGCGCACGCCGGTGAGTTCCTGGCGGAAGTCTTCGACCGCCTTGTCCATGCGGGCCTTGAGTTGCAGGTAGGATTCTTTGAGAGCGGGAACGCTTGCCATCGTGAGCTGGGTCATGGTCCGGTCGCCTGGCGAAGGATTTCGAAGCGCACATTATAAACACAAGAGACGAGCGATGGACTCCGGAAACGAAAAGGCGCGATTGACGGCGCGCGCGCTGGAGCAAATCGCAGAGAGCGCGGGCGTGACTCAAAAACAGGCCGAGGAAGCACTAGCGAGCCTGGCGGAGATCGGGGGGTGGTAGAGAGACCCGTGTAGCTCTCAGGCCGAGATCCATCGACTCACTACGCACGGCTGGAGAGGGTTAGAGGTCCTTCGACTCGCCCGTCCCCTTCGGCCGGCTCAGGGTCCGGCCTCGCTCAGGATGACAAACGATACCCAGGATGACGGACGAAAACAGCTAAGCACTGACCAGGGAGCCGATCTTCTCGCCGGTGACCACGCGGCGGATGTTGCCGCGCGTGTTGAGGTTGAAGACCACGATGGGCAGGTTGTTGTCCTTGCAGAGGCTGATGGCGGTGGAGTCCATCACCTTCAGGCCTTTTTTCAGGACGTCCATGTAGCTGATGCGGTCGAACATGTGCGCGTCCTTCACCTGGACCGGGTCGGCGTCGTAGATGCCGTCCACCTTGGTGGCCTTGAGGATGGCGTCGGCCTTGATCTCCATGGCGCGGAGGGAGGCGGCGGTGTCGGTGGAGAAGTAAGGATTGCCGGTGCCGGCGGCGAAGACGATGATGCGGCCTTTCTCCAGGTGGCGGATGGCGCGGCGGCGAATGAAGGGTTCGGCCACCTCGTGCATCTCGATGGCGGACATGACGCGGGTGTAGATGCCGAGCTTCTCCAGGGCGTCCTGCAGGGCCAGGGCGTTGATGACCGTGGCCAGCATGCCCATGTGGTCGGCGGCCACGCGGTCCATCTCGCTTTGCTCGGTGCCGCGGAAGAAGTTGCCGCCGCCCACTACGATGGCGATCTGGATGCCGAGGGAGTGGACGTCCTGCAGCTCGGAGGCGATCTCCTCCACGCGCTTGGTGTCCACGCCGAAGCCCTGGCCTGCGGCCAGCGCCTCGCCGGAAAGCTTGAGCAGGATGCGTTTGAAGACCAGCGGCATAGGTAAGCAAGTATACAGGCGCGGCAAGAAAGAAGAGGCGGCAGCCCGCCGTCCGGGGAACAAGTACGCTACTCGGCTTTGGGCTCCTGGGGCGGCTTGCCGATGGCGACGGTCTCGCCGACGTCTCCGACCTTGAAGCGGGCGAAGCGGCGGACGGAGAGGTTCTCGCCCAGCTTGCCGACCTTGCTGGCGATGAGTTGGGAGATAGTGATGGTCTGTTCTTTGATGAAGGGCTGGTCGTAGAGGCAGACCTCCTCGTAGAACCTGCCCATCTTGCCCTCGACGATCTTCTCGACGACGTTCTCAGGCTTGCCGGTGGCCTTGGCCTGCCCGCGGTAGATCTCCTTCTCGCGCTCGTAGGCCTCGGGGGTGACGTCCTCGCGGCGGATGAACTTGGGATCGCTGGCGGCGATGTGCATGGCGATGTCGTGCACCAGGTCCTTGAAGTCGTCGGTGCGGGCGACGAAGTCGGACTCGCAGTTGACCTCGACCAGCACGCCGATCTTTCCGCCGGCGTGGATGTAGCTGGCCACTGCGCCTTCGCTGGTGACGCGCACGGCCTTTTTGGCGGCGGTGGCAACACCCTTCTTGCGCAGCAGGACGATGGCCTGTTCCATGTCGCCCTTGGCGCCTTCGAGCGCCTGCTTGCAGTCCATCATGGGGGCGCCAGTCTTCTGGCGGAGTTCTTTGACTTGTGAGGCTGAGATGGTCACGGTGGCTGTACCCATTTTCTCTTAGAAGTGCCTTCCGAAGATGCCCGGTTTGCCGGGGCTATACAGGACTTGACCCGCGCCGTCTTGAGCACGCGGGCCACGCACAGGCGAGGACGCCTGTGCCACACAGTCCATGCTAGTACGTCTTGGACTCGACCGGATCGGCCTCGGCCTTGGCGGCGGGACTCTTGCGCGTGCCCTGGCCCAGGACGTCTTCCATGCTGACGTCTTCGGCTTCCGCGGCGGTTGCCTCGGCCGGGACCTCGGGCGCATCGGCCGCGGGGGCTTCGCCTTCGACGGGGGCAGCTTCGGCCATGGCGGAGATCTCCGCGCCTTGCTGGTCCGAAAGCGACTGGGCGCCTTCGGCGACCGAGTCGGCGACCTTGGAGGCAAAGAGGCGGATGGCGCGCAGGGCGTCGTCGTTGCCGGGGATGACGTAATCCACTTCGCTGGGGTCGCAGTTGGTGTCCACCACCGCGACCACGGGGATGCCGAGCTTGCGGGCTTCGCGAACGGCGATCTGTTCCTTGTTGGAGTCGATGACGAAGAGGGCATCGGGCAGGCGGGTCATGCTCTTGATGCCGGCCAAGTTCGTCTGCAGGTGCTTGCGCTCGCGCTCCAGCTTGATGACTTCCTTCTTGGGCAGCAGGTCGTAGCGGCCGTCGGTGGCCATCTCGTCGAGCTCCTTGAGGCGCTTGACCGACTTCTGCACGGTGATCCAGTTGGTGAGCAGCCCGCCCAGCCAGCGCTGGTTCACGTAGAACATGCCGCAGCGCTGGGCTTCCTCGGAGATGGCGTCCTGCGCCTGGCGCTTAGTGCCGACGAAGAGGAGGGTCTTGCCCGCGGCGGCCTGATCCTGCACGAACTTGGAGGCGTCCTTGAACATCTTGAGGGTCTTCTGCAGGTCGATGATGTAAATGCCATTGCGCTCGCCGAAGATGAATTCCTTCATCTTGGGATTCCAGCGCTTGGTCTGGTGCCCGAAGTGGACGCCCGCTTCGAGCAGCTCCTTCATGGTGATATTCGCCAAACTACCTCCTTGTTGAATTGCATCCTTCGCGGCTTGCAGCCCGCTCGGGATTGATTCCCCCCGCCGGGGGAGATTTCTTACCGCTTCGAATACTGGAAGCGCTTACGAGCGCCCTTCTGGCCGTACTTCTTGCGCTCCTTGGAGCGCGAATCGCGAGTGAGCATGCCTGCGGCCTTGAGCTTGGGACGCAGTTCGATGTTGAATCCGAGCAGGGCGCGAGCAATCCCCAGCTTGACGGCGCCGGCCTGTCCATCGACGCCGCCGCCGCAGACGGTGGCGCTGACGTTGAAGGTGGCCGCGGTCTCGGTGAGCATCAGCGGCTGGCGGGCCTTGTTGCGCTGCGACTCGGTCACGAAATAGCTCTCAAAAGGGCGACCGTTGATCTGGAAGGTGCCGCTGCCGGGGCGCAGATATACCCGGGCGATGCTGGTCTTGCGGCGTCCGGTGCCGTAGTAATGAACCTGTTCTGCCATGCTGTTCGGTCAAAACCTTTCTTCAAAAAATAGCAGCCGCGAAGCGGCTGCGGAAACCCTATGCCCCTCTGCGGGCCAGCAACAGCGCCTGCGGTTTCTGGGCCTGGTGCAGGTGCTTGTCGTCGCGATAGACCTTGAGTTTCTTGGCCATGGCGCGGCCCAGCTTGGTCTTGGGCAGCATGCCCACGATGGCGTCCTCCACGATGGCCTCGGGCTTGCGCTCAAAGCGCTTGCGGAAGCTCTCGGTCCTGAGTCCGCCCGGGAAGCCGGTGTAGCGGTGGTAAAGCTTCTGGTCGGCGCGCAGGCCGGTGACGTGGATCTGGGCGGCGTTAATGACGATGACGTGGTCGCCGGTATCGAGGAAGGTCGTGAAACGGGGGTTTTCCTTGCCGCTCAAGATGCGGGCCACACGCGTAGCGAGGCGGCCGAGGGTCTGCCCCGCCGCGTCCACGACGTACCACTTGCGCTCGATTTCCCCGGCGCCGGGGAAATAGGTAGACATTCCAAAAATCTCCAGAGATAGAAAGAAAACCGCTCAAGTCAACCCTATCGGAACACTTAAGATAGGAACCTCAGGCGGGCAACTGCAAGACAACTGAAGCTTCAAAGATAGCGGAAGGGCGCGCGGATTGTCAACGCGGGCGCGGGCACCGGCCTACTCGTAGGCCAAGGCGTCCACGGGGTCTTTCTGCGCGGCTTTGAAGGCGGGATAGATGGCGCCGAGGATGGCGCCGGCAAAGGCGATGGCCGTAGCGCGGAGGATCCAGCCGCTCGTGATGAGCACACGCAGGGTGGGGAACTCGTGGCGGATGCCCTCGGCGGTGGTCAAGCTGAGCAGGATGCCGAGCACGACGCCTGCCAGCGCCATGAGCAAGGTCTCGCGCAGGATGATCTGCACGATGTAGCCCTTGGAGGCTCCCAGAGATTTCAGGATGCCAATCTCGCGGGTGCGCTCCATGACCGCGGTGTACATGGCCTGGAAGATGACGATGAAGCCGATGCACACCGCCACCCCGATGACCACGTCGATAAAGGTAGAGAGGCCGGGGAGATTACTTGCAGTCATGAGCGAGAGCCACTGCCGCATGGACTGGACGCCGTATTTTTCCATTCCGGGGATGAGCTTGATCTGGGCGGCGACGGCGTCGGCGTTGGCCGGGTCGTCGAGCTTCAGGTAGAAGATGGAGGCCTTGCCCTGGGCGCCGACCATGTCCTGCACAGTCGCAATCGGCATGAACTTGCGCGCGCCCTTGCCGTGCTCCACGATGCCGGCGACGCGGAAGTTGTGATTCAGAACCTCCATGGTGGAGCCGACCTTCACGTTCTTCGAGTCGGCGAAGAAGTCGTCCACGATGATGTCGTCGGGTCCCTGGAAGGGTCCCCCCTTGAGGTAGTGGAAGGGGCCGCCCATGGACTCGAAGCTGGCGAGGTCGATGCCATAGAGCACCTCGACCGTGCCTCCGCTGGTGGAGATCTGAGTCACCACGGGCGCGACGGCGACCACGTGCGGAGCTTTGCGGAGCACGTCCGCGACCTTGATGGAGACCGGGGAGCCGGTGACACCCATGATGAAGGAGGAGCCGGGCGGACGCACCATGACGTCGGCGCCGATGCCCTCTTGGCGCTGCTTGGAGTCGTTGAGGATGCCGTTGGCGAGACCGACAATCACCAGAATCAGAGTCACCTCGACGGCGATGGCGACGGCGCTGATGGCCGAGCGCAGCGGCCGGTGCACCACGTTGGCGACGATCATCTTGTTCATCATGGGAGATTCCCTGCGCCGTCCCTCGACGCACAAGGAATCCTGCATTGTACCGTGC
>DASYVL010000046.1 GCA_035937135.1 Terriglobales bacterium | reverse complement strand
GATGGAGTGCGAGATCGAGAAGATCGGGGTGCTGAGGAATCCCGTGATCTCGTGGGAGCAGGCGTACGGCAAGCCGCCTGGCAATGCAAAAAGCAAAATCACAAAGACAAAAGAAAACGCATAGATCCTTCGCTCGCCGGTGCGAGCTCAGGATGACAACACTGAAGATGAGAAAAGGGTCACAAAACGGCATCTGGGTGAGTGCGCTGAACGCGCGCGGGCGGCTGCGGCGCTCGAAGCCGGTGCGCTTCTACGACACCACACTGCGCGACGGCGAGCAGACGGTCGGCGTCGTGCTCAGCCCGGAGCAGAAGCTGGAGATCGCGCACAAGCTCGACGAACTGGGCGTGGGCCGGATCGAAGCCGGCTTCCCCCGGGTCTCGGCCGACGACGCCGAGGCTTTGCGCCGCATCGCTAAGGCAGGATTGAAGGCCGAGGTCTGGGGCTTCGCGCGGGCGGTCAAAGCGGACGTCGAAGAGCTGACGCGGCTGGGCGTGAGCGCGGCGGTGATCGAGGCCCCCACCAGCGACCTGAAGGTCAAAGCCTACGGCGTCTCCAAGGACGAACTGCTGCGGCGGGTGAGCGATGCGGTCGCGTTCGCGAAGAAGAACGGCATCAAGGTGGCGTTCTTCGCGGTAGACGGGACGCGCAGCGACTTGAGGTATCTGAAGAAGGTCTACCGGGCGGCGCTCGATGCGGGCGCGGACGAGATCGTGGTGGTGGACACCATCGGGGCCTGCGGGCCGGAGGCGGTCGAGTTCCTGGTGGGCGAGGTGCGCGGGTGGGTGGGGCCGCGCGTGCCACTGCACTTCCACGGGCACAACGATTTCGGCATGGCCACGGCCTGCGCGGTGGCGGCGGTGCGCGCCGGGGCAACCTGGATCCAGGGGACCATCAACGGCATGGGCGAGCGCGCCGGAAATGCCGATATCGGGGAGATCGCCGTCGCGCTCAAGTGTTTGTACGGCGTCCCGGTGGAGATGAAGCTGGAGAAGATCCGCAAGGTCAGCGAGGTGGTGCGCCGGGCCGCGGGATATACCGTCGAAGCGTGGAAGCCGGTGGTGGGCGAGAACCTGTTCATGCGCGAGTCGGGCGCGGTCGCCAGCCAGTTCCACATGCCCGAGGCCATCGAGCCCTTCTCGGCCGAGCTGGTGGGCGCGCGCCGCAGCATCGTCCTGGGAAAGAAAAGCGGCCTGGATAGCGTGTCGCTCAAGGCCAAGGAGTTAGGGTTGACGGTCCCGGAGGAGAAGCGCGCGGCGGTGCTGGCGGCGGTGAAGAAGCGCGGCATCGAGAAGCGCGGGCTGGTGGGCGACGAGGAATTTCGGGGAATCGTGAAGACAGTAGTGAGTGGATAGTGGTTGGTGGTTAGTCCTTTGATCGCCCCTTCGGGGCGATGCACAGCCGGGGACGGCTGTGCCACACGGTCCCGCTGGCTTCGTTGACTTGCCGGCTGGACGCAACCTAACATTCGAAGCGAACGGGACTGGGGGCCTGAGGTTGTGACAGGCCAGACGATCTCCCACTATCGGGTCCTGGAAAAGCTGGGCGGCGGCGGCATGGGTGTGGTGTACGAGGCCGAAGACATTCGGCTGGGCCGCCGGGTCGCACTCAAATTCCTCCCTGAAGATCTGGCCGCGGACGCCACGGCGCTGGAGCGCTTCCGCCGGGAGGCGCGCGCCGCCTCGCAGCTCAATCATCCCAACATCTGCACCATCCACGCCATCGAAGAACACAACGGACGTCCCTTCCTGGTGATGGAGAAGCTGGAAGGCGAGACCCTGAAGCACCGCCTGAACGGCCAGCCGCTGCCGGCGGAGGACGTGCTCGACATCGGGGCGCAGGTGGCGGACGGGCTGGAGGCGGCGCACGCGAAAGGCATCGTCCACCGCGACATCAAGACTGCGAACATCTGGCTGACGCCGCGCGGGCAGGCCAAGATCCTGGACTTTGGCCTCGCCAAACTGGCGCCACAGATCCCGGCGATGAAGGAGGGCGACGAGACGCCGTCGGGTTCCGAGGAAGAGCCGCTGACCGCCATGGGGACCATCCCGGGGACGGCGGTGTACATGTCTCCGGAGCAGGCGCGGGGCGAGGAACTGGACCCGCGCAGCGACCTGTTCTCGCTCGGCTCCGTGCTCTACGAGATGGCCACGGGGCGGCGTCCGTTCCGCGGCAACAACGTGGTCACCACGCTCTACGCCATCCTGCACGACAAGCCGCTCTCGCCGCTGAGCCTGAATCCATCGCTGCCGCCCGGCCTCGAGCCCATCCTGGGCAAGGCGCTGGAGAAGAGGCTCGACCGGCGCTACCAGAGCGCCTCAGACCTGCGCGCCGACCTGGCCATCCTCAAGCGAGAATCGGACACCAGGACCAAGAACCGGATCCTGCTGGGCGGCGGCCCGGTTCCGGTGGCCGGCTCCACCCGGACCTTCCAGCTCCCCCTGTGGCGGCGGCTCTACGTGCAACTGCTGGCTGTTGTTGTCCTGGCCCTGCTGATGACGGCGGGCGTGGCGCTCTGGCAGAAGCGGCAGCGGGCGGCGGCGCCGGCGCCCAGCAACACCATCGCGGTGCTGCCCTTCCAGAACATCTCGGCGGATGTGGAGACCGACTTCCTGCGCTTCGCGCTGGCGGATGAGATCGCGCGCATGCTCAGCTACACGCGCTCGCTCGAGGTGCGACCGACGACCGCGACGCAGAAGTACTCCGGAGCGGCGCCCGACCTGCAGAAGGCGGGCCGGGAGCTGCGCGTGGCCACGCTGCTGACCGGACATTTCATGCGCGAGGGCGAGCAGTTGCACATCACCTGGGAGGCGGTGGAGGTCCAGAGCAACCGGCTGCTGTGGCAAGGCAGTTTGACCGTGCCTATCCGCGATCCGGTGCGGATGGAAGAAGCGCTGGCGACCCAGGTTCGGAAGGAGCTACTGCCGGCGCTGGGCGGCGTTGCGGGCGCCATCGAAGGCGAGACGCGTCCCCGGAACCCGGAGGCTTACGAACTGTTCCTGCGGGCGGCGGCCATGCCCCGCGATCCCGCGCCCAACCGCGACGCCATCGCCGTGCTGGAGCGCGTGACGCTACTGGATCCGGGCTACGCCCCGGCGTGGGAGGCGCTGGGAATGCGCTACTACTATGAAGGCTCCTACGGCGGCGGGGGAGCGCAGGCGATGGGGAAATCGGAGGCGGCGCTGGAGCGAGCGCTGAAACTCGATCCCAGCCTGATGACCGCGGGGGCGCGGCTGACCCGCAATCACGTGGAAAAGGGAGACCTGAAGCAAGCCTACCAGGACGCGCAGGAACTGGTGCGGCGCCGGCCGGAGAGTCCGCAGGCCCACTTCACACTGGCCTACGTGCTGCGCTACGCGGGGCTGGCGCGGGAGGCGACGCGCGAGTGCAACGAGGCGCTGCGCCTGGATCCCGGCAGCTCCACCCTGCGCTCCTGTGCCTTTGCCTTCTTCGAGTCCGGGGACGCGGAGCGCGCCCTGGAATTCGCACAGCTGGACGCGGGCTCGGAGTGGTCGCGCAGCGTGACCCCGTCCATCCTGCTGCGGCAGGGGAAAGTCGAGGAAGCCAGACGCGGGCTTTCTGAGATGAAAGCGGGCTCGCCCTGGTACCCGGAAATCCTGGGAGCGTGCCTGGGGCCGCAGCCGACAGTCGCGCTGGAGGCCGCGGTCAAGACGGCCGAGCCGGCGCTGCTGGCCGAAGCCGATCCCGAATGGAAGTATTACCAAGGCTCCATCCTCGCCTACTGCGGGCAGCAGGACTTGGCCGTACGGCTGCTCCAGGGCGCGGTAGCGCAGAACTATTGCGCGCGCGAGGCGCTGGACGCCGATCCGTTGCTGAACAAGCTTCGCGAGAATCCACGCTTCGCCGAGGTGAAACAGGCGTCGCAGGCGTGCGTGGGAAGTTTCCAGGAGATGCGCGGCGGGAAGTGAGCCGGGGATTGGCCGTCCCACTCTTCGCCGCTATACCCATACCACGCAAAGGAGGAACTGTGAGCGATTTGGCAAGATCGAAATATCTCCGTGTTGCCCTGGTGCTGTCCGGCCTGATCTTCGTGTTCGGCATCTATCCGCTCATGCAGATGTGGCCCGCAGGATGGCGCTGGAATCCCAACCAGCCCGAGTATGAGCAGATGATCCTGGGAATCTATGCGACGCTGGGAGTCTTCCTGCTGCTCGCGTCGCGCGATCCCTTGAAGCACCTCAGCCTGATCTGGTTCACGGTATGGTCGAGCTTGGTGCATGCCGGCATCATGGCGGGGCAGTCCTTCCATTATCCCGGGGAGCGCGGACATCTGTATGGAGACGTGCCTGCCTTGTTGATCGTCGCGGTTGCGCTGGCGGCTCTGGTGCCCAGGAAAGGCGCCGGTTAGGAGTCGATGCGGTCGGAGCTTCCCGCCCTACTTCGATTCGAGCTTGGCCGTGATAAGGCCCACCTTGTCGGCGCCGGCAGAGCGCGCGATTCCAATGACCTGGGCGACGTACTCATAATCGACTTGAGTCTGCTTTCACGAAGAGCACCCGTTCGGCGCGGATCTTCAGAACGTCGTGCAGGCGTCCGCGCAGGCCTGCCCAGGAGACGTCCTCACCATTGATTTTCAGTTCCGGCCGGCTGCCCGGGCCCTCGAGCAGTTGCACGACCACCGTCCGCTCCGGCGTCACGGGTTGCGGCGCCTCCGAGGGATGCGGGATCAGTGCTTCCTCTCCTGTCTGCTTGGGTGTGGGCAGCACCATGAAGATGATGATCAGCACCAGCAGCACATCGATCAGCGGCGTGACGTTCATCGAGGCCGACGGACCGGCCTTCCCTCCGATGGCCATTGCCATGATGTCTCCTCCCTGGAGGCTTAGACACTTTGGCCGCTGAACGGGTTCCAAGCAGGCAGGGAAGTGACTGAGGTTGCAGCGGGGCTTTGAAGTGTGCCTAGCGGCGGAAGTGCGGCAGCACGGCTTCGCCGAAGAGCTTGGCTTGCTGCTCGCGGTCGTGGCCCCATATCTCCAGCATGATGTGGGTGCAGCCGGCGGCGCGGTAGTCTTCGATCCGCTTAATACATTCCTCGGGCGTGCCGGCGATGGGGCAGGCTTTCTCGAGCACCTCATCGGTGACCGCCTGGGCCGCGGCCTTGCGCCCGCCACGCTCCATGGCGTCGGCGATGGGCTGCAGCTCTTCAAACGTCAGCCCGGCGCACTGCAGCAGCACGTCGGCTGAGCCTTTGATGTTTTGGACCTTATTTGCCAAGTACATAGCGGCCATCTCCCGTGCCCCTTCCTTGCCCTTCCGGGAGTCTCGGGCGATTGAACCCACGATCACCGACCCCAGTTCGAGGCCCCCCGGGTCCCGCCCGGCCTTGCGGGCCCCCTCCTCCATATTCTTGCGGGAATAGCGGACGAACTCGGGGGTGGTGATGGAGGCGGTCAGCAGGCCGTCGGAGTGCGAGCCGGCGAGCTTTTGCATCACCGGCCCGGTGCCGGCCACGTACATGGGCACGCGGGCGCGCGAAATGTGCGCCTCCGGCTTGAGCGCGGGAGCGTGCGCGGCGAAAGCGCGGCCTTCGTAGTTGACCTCTTCGCCGGCAAGCATAGCCTTGATGATGTCCAGGCTCTCGCGCAGGACCACGGCCGGGCCCACTTCCTTTCCCTTCTCGCCCTCGCCAATCTCCTTCATGAAGATCTTCGAGGCGCCCAGGCCGAGCAGGAAGCGGCCGTCGCCGGCCAGGTCCTGCATCACGCGCGCTTCCATGGCGATCTCGACGGGATGGCGGGTGTAGGGCGAGATGATGCCCCAGCCCACCGCGATGCGTTTGGTCTCGCGCGCGATGATGGCAGTGATCGCGGTCGAGGAGCGCGCCTCATAGGAATGCTTGCGCCACCAGGGATAGGCTTCGGCGAGCCAGAAGGCGTCAAAGCCGGCGGCGTCACAGGCGCGCGCCATGCGCACAGTTTCTTCCGCCGGCTCCATGCTGAGCTGGAGGACGCCGATTTTAAAAGGGACGGTCATTTCTACTTCCCGGTTCCTTTTTCAACATTCCGAGCGCAGCGAGGAATCCCTACCCCTGAACGGATTCTCCAGTAGGGCTCCCTCGCTTCGCTCGGGATGTAAAGCAAAGCACTCACGGTTTCTTCCACGAATCCTCCAAACCTTTCACCAGCGCCCACACGGC
>DASYVL010000045.1 GCA_035937135.1 Terriglobales bacterium | reverse complement strand
CACGCCGTCGAAGCGCGCCGCCAGGCAGAGGTCGGCGCGGTCGTTGAAAATGAGCCGCGCCCGCCGCCCGACCGCTTTCCGGATGGCCCGCGCCTGCTGCAGCATCTCCCGCGCGCTGCCCCTCTTGTTGCGGTATTGGATGAGCCGCACTCCGCCCTCGACCAGCGCGCGCGCGAACTTCGCCAAAGCCGCGCTCGGGCTCTTCGCCCGAGCGAAACTGGCAGCGTCAACGATGGCGTACAGCGGAGGAGAGTTTACTCGGCTCACTCTATAACCATTGTAGAATCAATATGTTACAAGAACATCGCACAGCCGAAGACGGCTGTGCCACACAGTCCTTGCCCCCCATCACTTCATAAAGCGCTCCATGAACTTGGTATCCACGTCACCGGCGAGGAAGTCGGGATCGGCAACGATCTTGCGCTGCAGGGGGATGGAGGTGTAGATGCCCTCGATGATGAACATCTCCAGGGCGCGGGCCATGCGCGAGGCGGCCTCCTGGCGATCCTTGCCGCGGGTGATGAGCTTGGCGATGAGCGAGTCGTAATATGGCGGGATGACGGCCTCGGCGTAGGCGGCTGTATCCACGCGCACTCCCGTCCCGCCGGGCGGATTAAAAGTAGTGATCTTCCCCGCCGAGGGGGTGAATTTCTCCGGATGCTCGGCGTTGATGCGGCACTCGATGGCGTGCCCGCGCATCTCCACCTCGCCGTGCAGGACGTTCTCCATGCGCTCGCCCGCGGCCAGCAGGATCTGGCTCTTCACCAGGTCGATGTCGGTCACCATCTCGGTCACCGGATGCTCCACCTGGATGCGGGTGTTCATCTCGATGAAGTGCAGGTTGCGCTCCTCGTCCATCAGGAACTCGACCGTACCGGCGTTGACGTAGCCGATCTTGCTGAGGGTGGAGCACAGCTTGTCGCCCACCTGCTGGCGCATGAGGGCCGTCACCTGGGTGGAGGGCGACTCCTCCAGCAGCTTCTGATGGCGGCGCTGAATGGAGCACTCGCGCTCTCCCAGGCTGACCACGCTGCCGTAGGCGTCGGCCAGCAGCTGGAACTCGATGTGCCGCGGGCGCTCGATGAACTTCTCCATATAGAGGTCGCTGTTGCCGAAGGCGGCGGCCGCCTCCGATTGCGCCTGCTGGAAGAGCGGCGCGAGCTCGGCTTCGTTGTGAATCACGCGCATGCCGCGCCCGCCGCCTCCTGAGGAGGCCTTCACAATCACCGGGTAGCCGATCTGTTTGGCCCAGCGCTGGGCCTCGGCCTCCGACTCCAGCACGCCCTCGGAGCCCGGCAGGATGGCCACGCCGGCCTCCTTCATGGCCACACGCGCCTTTTCCTTCTCTCCCATGAGGCGGATGATCTCCGGCGGGGGACCGATGAACTTGATGTGGCAGGTCTCGCACACTTCGGCGAAGTTGGCGTTTTCGCTGAGGAAGCCGTAGCCGGGATGGATGGCGTCCACGTTGGCAATCTCCGCCGCCGAGATGACTGCGGGGATGTTGAGGTAGCTGTCGGCGGAGCGGGGTGGGCCGATGCAGACGGCCTCGTCGGCGAAGCGCACGTGCAGCGAGTGCCGGTCGGCCTCGCTGTAGACGGCCACCGTCCGGATGCCCAGCTCCTTGCAGGCGCAAATCACCCGCAGGGCGATCTCGCCGCGGTTCGCTATCAGGATCTTCTTGAACATGGATGGATCCCGCGGACCGGAGCCGCGGGCTCGACTCTAGCCTCGGGGCTTGACGACGAACAGGGCCTGGCCGTACTCCACCGGCTGGCCGTTCGAGGCCAGCTTCTTCACCACTTCCCCGGCGACGTCAGACTCGATCTCGTTCATCAGCTTCATGGCCTCGATGAGGCACAGCACCTGGCCGGCCTCCACCGCGTCGCCCACCTTGACGAAGGGCGGCGAGCCCGGGGAGGGCGACTCGTAGTAGGTCCCGACGATGGGAGACTTGACGCTGTGCAGCCCCGCTTCTTCCGCGGCAGGCGGAGGCGGAGCGGCGGGAACCGCGGCCCCGGAAGGCGAGGGGGCGGGCGCCGCAGGACCCGGCATCGCAGGGGCGTAGGGCCCGGCCGGAGTTTCCCCTCCCCGCCGGATGCGGACCTTGACGTCGCCGCGTTCCAGCTCGAACTCGGTGATGTCCTTCTCGATCAGGAACTCGATCAGGTCTTTCAGTTCTTTTTGGTTCATCTGGATCGGGAGGCGCCTCCGCTACAGCTCGATCAGCTCCTTGGTCGTAGGGGTCAGCACTTCGCAGCCTTTTGGGGTCACCACCACCACGTCTTCTATGCGAACCCCGCCTCGGCCGGCGACATAGACTCCGGGTTCGACGGTCACCACCATGCCCGGCGCTAGAAGCTCTGCCTGGTTCTTCCCCAGCCGGGGCGGCTCGTGTATCTCCAAGCCCAGGCCGTGGCCAGTGGAGTGGGTAAAGTACCTGCCCAACCCCGCCTGTTGCAACACCTGCCGGGCCGCGTAGTCCACTTCCGCTGCCTTGACCCCCGGCCGGACGGCCGCAACCGCCTGCTCTTGGGCCTTCCGTACCACTTGGTACATCTCCCGGGCCTGCCTTGGGGCTCGTCCCATGTGGACGGTCCGGGTCATGTCGGAACAGTAGCCGCCGAGTATAACACCAAAGTCCAGGACTACAAATCCTTTGTTTGGAATAGGTTGCGATGAGGCGACCCCGTGAGGGAGGGCCGAGCGCCGTCCGCCCGCCACGATGGTTTCAAAGGACATCCCCTGGGCGCCGGCCCGCCGGGCAGCGTATTCGATCTCTCCGGCCACCTCGGCCTCCGTCACCCCTGGGCGTAGGACCTTCAGCGCGCGCTCGAAGAGAGCCGAGCCCAGCCGGACGGCGGAGCGGATCAGGGCGACCTCCGCGGGTTCCTTGACCATGCGTTGGCGCTCCACCAGCCCCTCGAGAGGCTTGAGGCGGTCCCCCTTGGGGAGGGAGCGGGCCAAGGCTGCGCGAGCGGCGAGCGTCATGTGCTGGGCCTCGACGGCGATGTGGCGCGCGCGTTGCCGGCTGAGCCAGGCAGCCGCGGCTTCCAGCAGCGGTCCGCGGGCGATCACCACTCGGACGCCTTGCGCCTCCGCTCGCGCCTGTGTGGTGTAGCGCCCATCGGTGAAGAGGACTCGCTTGCCGCGGGCGAAGACCAGCGTACCGGAGCTGCCGGAGAAGCCGCACAAGTAGCGGAGGTTGGGCGGGTGAGCCACCAGGAAGGCTTCCACTCCGCTCGTAAGGAGCGCGTCTTGCAGGCGGCGTTGGCGGGCCCGGTAGTTCATGATTCGGGAGAGCGCAGGAGCGTGGACCCGATTATTCCAAAAAAGAAGCCCCCGCGCTGGGCGGGGGCCGGTGGAAGCTTTGCGCCAGGCTAGGTCTGGATGATCTTCGGGGTGATGAAGAAGATCAGCTCCTGGGTGGTGGTGGAAACTTTGCGGTGTTTGAACAGGTTGCCGAACACGGGAATGTCGCCCAGCAGCGGGACCTGTGTGACGCTCACCTGGTTCTGCGTCTGGATGACGCCTCCGATGACCACCGTGCCACCGTCGGTCACCAGCACCTGGGTGGTCTCGCTCTGGGTGAGGATCGAGGGGTTGCCCTGAATCGCGTTGGTGAAGTCAGCCGTGTCGTTCTGCAGCTCGATGTTCAGGAAGATGGTGTTCTCCACCGTGATCTGCGGAGTCACCGTGAGCCGCAGCACCGCCTCGACGTAGGTCACCGTGGGCGGGCCGGACAACTGGGCCTGGGTCACGATGGGGAGCCTCACGCCCTGCTTGACCTCAGCCTTGACGTTGTTCTGGGTCACCACGCGCGGGCGCGAGAGGATCTTCAGCAAGCCGCGCGACTCCGCCATGGTCAACGCGAAATCCAGCCGGTAGGTTTGCGATGCGCCGGTGGCAATTCCAAGGGCGCTGGTCGGTCCGATTACCGGCAGATTGGAGAACAAGGGGATGCCCGCCCCTCCCAAGTTCAGGAAACCCGGGCCGCCATTGAAGACCGTGGGGGTGATGGCGGCGATATTATTCGTACCGCCCAAGCTCGTGACCCGGTTGTTCCAGCCGAAGCCGAGTTGGGTACCGATGTCGCGGGCGAAGTTGCGCGTGGCGGAGACCACCCGAGCTTCGATCTCCACCTGAGGCGTCTTCAGATCCAGATCCCGGATGCGCTGCTCCACTCCGGGCAGCACGTTGGGGATGTCTTGGATGATGAGCGCGTTGGTGCGGGGGTCGGCCACCACGTCGCCGCGCGAGGTCAGGAACTTCTTGATGATGGGCATCAGGTCATTGGCGCGCGCGTAGCTCAGGTAGCGGGTGATGATGACCTTGTTGGCCGCCAGGTCCCGCGCCTCGGTCTGCGCCTTACGCCCCTCCGCTTCCTTGCGCAGGGTTTCCACGGTGGCGATGCGCAGGACGTTGCCGTCCAGCTCGCGCTCCAGGTTGTTGTTCTTGAGCACGATATCCAGCGCCTGGTCCCAAGGCACATCGTCGAGCACGATGGTGATCGAACCCTTGACGTTGGGATCCAGGACCACGTTCAAGCCGCTGATCTCATGGATCAGGCGGAAAAAGTCCTTGAGGTCGGCGTCCTTCAGGTTGAGAGAAATGGGCTCGCCGGTGTAGCGCGGCTTGGCGGGCATGCTGCTCCCGCCCACCTGCGCCATCTGCTGCTGTTGCTGCAGCGCCAGATTGACCGTGGGCTGCGGTTGCAGCGAGGCGTTCGCCGGCTGCGGCAGGTTGGTCGCGGCCAGAGTGTTCTCCGGCTTGGAGAACCGGGTCGCGGCGTCCGCGGCGCGTTCTCCCGGACGGATCTCCTCGGCGGCCGGTTCGCTCTTGGCCTGGGTCGGATCCTTGGGCTCGATCACCACGAAATCCTGCGCCACCATCTTGGTCGGCGGGGTTGCGGGAGCGGTTGCAGAGGCGGCCGGCGCAGTTTCGGCAACTGCCGGGGCCGGGGCCGCGTTCGCGGGTGCGTGCAGCTTCAGGACCAGCTTGTTGCCTTCCGGCACCAACTGATAGTCCTGCGCGGACTCCAGATCCACCACCACCCGGGTCACGGCAGGATTCTTCTGGAAGTGCGACATGCGCACTGACTTGACCTGAGCGTCGTGAACCGCGATCTCACGTCCCTTGCCGACGGGCGTGCCCGTCACGTCGACCACCAAACGGTCAGGATTGGTGAGCTTCATGACCTTGGACTGCATGGGCCCGCTGCCGCGAATCTCCACGTTCATTCCGTCCTGGCCGCGAACCACGGAGACGTCCTGGATGAGGACCGACTTGCCGGCCACGGGTTTGGGGGCGTCCTTGGCGGAGGAAGAAGCGGCCGCTGCCTTCGCGGGCGCCGCGCCTGCGCCGGTGACCTGCACCAGCAGCGCGTTGGTCTCTTCGCTCAGGCTGATGCCGGCGTTGGGGGCCAAGGTCAGCTCCACGCGGACAACTGCCGCGCCGCTCGAACCCTTGTAGCCCACCACCCGATAGCCGCTGACGCCGGGGACCTGGAGCTTGCGCTCCGTGCCCTCCAGCTTCCCGGCAGTCACGCCCGCCAGATCGACCAGCAGCAGATTCTCCGCCGGACGATACTCGGTGTGCGTGAACGCGCCGGTGGCGCGGATGGTGACCAGCGAGGCTCCGTCCTGGGCGACGGCCGTGACCTCCGCCAATTGCGGCTCGGCGGCCACCGCCATCACGGTCAGCGCCACCAGCGGCAGCAGAATCTTCAGCAGTTGCTTTGCCCTCATCATGGTTTTCTCCTCACGCCCCGGCCCGTTTGCCCGTAACGTGCGCGGCCTTGAATGACCGCTCAAGATTTCCTTGCCCTCAACTCGGCCCATTCCCAAGTCACACCACCGGCGCGCTGACCCGCTTGACTACTTCGCGCGTCTGGGTGCGTCCCTGGTTGTCCACCGAAGTCTCTTTGAAGATCACGGAATCTCCGGTGATCTTCAGCACAAATCCGTTAAAGACGGGGTCGTTCTCGCGCAGGAAGTAGGCCTTCTTGGCCGGATTCTCCACCATCGCGATCATGCCTCTGGGGGTCTTGACCACACCCTTCAGGTCGACCTGGTCGATCACCAGGCAGCGCTTGCCGGTACCACAGGCGCCGCCAATCTGCTGGGCCCGCATCACCGCCAGGCTCACAAACGGATCGCGCTTGCCCGTGGGCGCGGCGGGCTTGCTCTGCGCCTGGGCGGGAGCCGACTCGTGGGCCGTCGGCTTGCTGACCGCCACCTTGGGCTTGGCCGCCGCCGGCGTGGTGTTCGGGGCCGGCTTCTGGGCAACGCTCGCCTGTACCCAGGCGGCGCTCGCCATCACTAGCAGGACTGCGATCTGTCGTTTCGCGTTCATCATCATCCCGTTCCCTCGCCTCCCTACTTCTTGGCCGGCGCCGGGGGCGCTGCCGGGGCCGCTTCGGGCGTCCGGCTGAAGAAGGTGGTCGCGGTGAAGCTGGCGACGACACTCTCCCCGGGGGCATAGTTGTACTTCTTCTTGGTCTTGGCGTCGGATTGCCGCACCGGCGTCGCCATCTGCAGGTTGCCGATGTTGATGATGCGCTCCAGATGGGCCACTTTTTGGAAGAAGCTCACCACCCCGTAGTACGGCCCGTCAATATCGATCTCGAAGGGGACCTCGGTGTAGTAATCGCGCGTGGCCACCGGCTTGGCGGTGTAGCGCCGGATCTCGATCCCCGCGGCCGATGCCTGCTCCTGCAGGACGTGCATGAACTGGTCGGCCTGCTTCTCGTCAGGCACCACGGTGCGCTGACGCTCCAGCTGAACCTTCAGCTGCTCGATGTTGGTGTCCAGATCCCTTTCTTTGGCCACCAGCGGGCGCAACTGCTCGATCTCCGCCAGCCGAGCCTTCAGGCTGGTTTCCTTCCGCCCGTTCTCGTCATACATCGGCTTGAGCACGAGGAAGCCGAGCACCAGCGTGATTACCAGCACCGCGCCGATGGTGATTCCGAATTTTCTGCCCGGCGACATATGTCTTCGTCCCCCTGCCTACGATTTCGGCTTCTTCTCGCAGATGATGGTGAAATTGAATGCCTGCATGTCCTTCACCGTCTCGTCCTGGATGGCCTCTTTCAGTTCCACCGACCGGAAGTAGCCGGTGCGCTTCAGATTGGCCATCAGGTTGGCCACCGCGTGCGGGCTGAAGGCCACGCCTTCCAGGTTGAGGTTGCTGCCATCATCCTTCATGGTGGCCAGCCAGATGGCATCGGTGCTGTTGACCGTATCGCCCACCATGCTCAGCAGTTCCACCGGCCCCGACTGCTCTTTGCGCAGCTTGTCGATGACGTCGGTGCGGCGCCTGATGTCGTCCGCCAGCTTCTGCTTCTGGTCCACGCGCTGCTTGGTAGCCTGCAGCGCGTCGTATTCCTTGTTGGCGGTCGCCATTTTCGCGTCCAGCCTCTTGCTCTGGCCATCGAGGTACCACCACAACCCGCCGTTGATGGCCACGGCAAGCACCACCCCGATGAGAATGAAGACGACCGAGCTGGGACCCTCGCCTGCGAACTCGGGCGCCGCAGCGGCCGCGCGCTTACCCTTCGGTCTTGCGGCTCCGGAAAGGTTGATTCGGATCATATTTCAAAACTCCTCAGGGCCAATCCCACCGCCACCGCGAGTTGTCCCGCGTTCTGCTCCACCAGCTCTCCCCCCACCCCGGGGTTGATCCGTTGGAAGGGGTTCAGGACCTCGACCGGCAGGCTGAACTCCTGGCGCAAGGCCTCTACCAGCCCGGGAACCTTGGAAGAACCGCCCGCCACGTACAGGCGCTCGATGTGCTCGCCCGAAGCCGTGGCCCGGAAGAAGTCAAAGGTCTTCTGGATCTCCAGCACGATGATCTCGGTGACCTGCTGCAGGATGGGCATCTTGGCGTCTTCGCTGACCGTGCCCACCTTCTTGCCCAGCTTGAGGGCCTCGGCGTCATCAAAGCTCAGGTCGAGCTCCTTCTGCAGCGCGTCGGTGTACTGGTTCCCGCCCACGCTGACGTCGCGGGTGAACAGCGGCGTGGAACCCTTGACGATGTTGATGTTCATGACGCTGGCGCCCAGGTTGAGCAGGGCCGCGGTCGCGCCCGGCGCGGGCTCGTAGTTGTATTCGTAGCAGTTCTGCAGCGCGAAAGCGTCGATATCCACCACTGCCGGGCTCTTGGCCGCCAGCGACAGCACGTTGGTGTAGTTCAGGATCTTGTCCTTCTTCACCGCCACCAGCAGCACGTCCATCTGGGAGCCGCTCAGGTCCTCGGAGAGGATCTGGAAGTCCACGTTGACGTCCTGGATATCGAAGGGAATGTGCTGG
Organism: Terriglobales bacterium; assembly: GCA_035937135.1. Lineage (NCBI taxonomy): Bacteria > Pseudomonadati > Acidobacteriota > Terriglobia > Terriglobales > Terriglobales bacterium. Next base: position 15,169 of record DASYVL010000045.1, on the reverse strand, counting down.
GCCGCCTCCGTCTGGACCATGCCGGCGAGTTCCTGGTCGGTCATGGTCTGCATGGTGATCTTCTTCACGATCACCGAGTGCCCGCTCACCGAGGTGGCCACCATTTTCCCCTTGATGCCACTGTCGGTGAAGATCTTGGTGATGGCGTTGCTGACCGCGGTGCTGTCCACGATCATCGAGTCCACCACAATGTCGGAGGCCAGCGGCTCCACTCCCATGTGGGCAACCGTGATCTCCCCCTTGGTCCGCTTCAGCTCCACCGCCTTGATGCAGCTGGAGCCGATGTCCAGTCCCACGATCGTCTTCGATCCGCCAAACATGTGGCCGCCTTTTAGTGAGTCGTTCCCGTCATGCGCGCCGCCCGGGGCTTCTTCTTCCCCCGGCTTTCGCTCAGGGTGCTCTTCCGTTCCATCCACAGGTCCAAGATGGTCTTCTTGAACTTCCAGCGGTTGCCTAGCTTAAACGCTGGAATCCGTTCTTCGTATACATATTTATAAAGCGTGTCCGGACTCACCCCCAAGTACTGGGAGGCCTGCCGGATGTTCATCACTTCTCGGGACTCGGCCATAGTACCTAAGCCCTTTCCACAGTCGCTGCTCCTCCGGTTCTACCCGGAGACGGCCTATCGGCCGGGCCTGAGACGGATATCCTCTTCGTTTCTCGGGGGGAAAACTTGAGTGGGCGAGTTATACCAGTGTTACTCCCCCATGTGTCAACCCCTAACTTCGGGTTTCCCCCGGTTGTGCCCGTTTTCCCCCACCTTTGACCGCCTTCCCAGGGCCGGATTCCGGCCAAATTTCATATATTCTGTGGGGTACCTCGCCCCCTACCCCAATATGTCGTGGTGTTGATGCAAAGGGTACGGTAAGGGGCCGGACTTCAGGCTTCCTTGCCTTGGCACCCCCCCGGAGGGTGGCCCGCCCTTTCCTGAATGATGGGGTTGCCCCACCCTTGTCGCTCGCACTTTTGGAGCGGCAGGGTGGGGGTTTCCTTCGTCAATCGGTAGTATCCTTCGCCAAATGTGTTTGGGACTCCCTGAGAGAAATCCCCACCCTCCGCCAAAACCGGGCGGAAGGGTGGGGGCAGCCCCAGAGAGAAGGTTGTGAGGGTGAAAGGGTGGGCCAGCCTCCTTGAACAGACCAGGGGGAGGGGGTAGGAGGGCCCCGGGGGTATCTGACACCTGGCCGGGGCGGGTTCCGATTGGGATGAATCTTGAGGGGTACCCTACCCTTTCAAGGTGCTCGAAAGGGTAGGTGCAGGGCCAGCCATCTGAGACGTCCGGTATAAACAGTCGCGACTTCTACTGAATATCAAACTGCTCCTGGTGCAGGGTCGGGTCGGCCTTCACGATGATTGTCCGGCCGGTGAGTTCTTCCATCTCGCCCAGCAGGCGGGCGCCGTTGCCTTTGAGGTTCTTGGCGACTTCGGGGTGGGTACGCAGCATGAGGTCGCCTTGGCGCTCCAGGTGCTTGTAGATCTTGCGCATCTCCACGTAGATCTCGTTGCACACCGTGGCCACGGACTTGATGAGCCCGGTGCCAGTGCAGTAGGTGCACTGCATTCCCAGGGTGCGTTCCAGCGACTGCTTGACGCGCTTGCGGGTGATGGCCACCAGTCCGAAGTCGTTGAAGGCCAGCACCTTGGTGGGGGCGCGGTCGGCGCGCAGGGCCTCGTCCAGCGCCTGCATGACTTTTTGCCGGTTGCGGCGCTCGTCCATGTCGATGAAGTCGATGACGATGATGCCGCCCAGGTCGCGCAGCCGGACCTGGCGCACAATCTCCTTGATGGCGTCCACGTTGGTGCGGGTGATGGTGTCTTCGAGGCGCGCGGTCTTGCCCACGTACTTGCCGGTGTTGATGTCGATGGCCACCAGCGCCTCGGTCTGGTTGATGACGATGTAGCCGCCCGACTTGAGCCAGACCTTCGACTTGAGTGCCTTGTTGATTTCCTCCTGGATGTTGAACTCCTCGAAGAGCGGCGTGTCCTTGGTGTAGAGCTTGACGCGCTTGATCAGCGAGGGCTGGAAGCGCGAGACGAAGCGCAGCACGCGCTCGTACTCGGCCTCGGCATCCACCCAGATGTGGGAGAAGGTCTCGGTGACCTGGTCGCGCAGGATGCGCTCCACCACGTCCAAGTCGTGGTAGAGGAGCGCGGGAGCCTGGCTGGAATCGGCGCGGCCGCGGATTTCGTTCCACAGGTTGATGAGGAAGCGGATGTCGGCGCGCAGGTCGTCCTCATTGGCGCCGGCGGCGGCGGTGCGCACGATGAAGCCGCCCTTGCCGGTCGCGGGCGCGTCAGGTGCGCCCGTATCGCGCTCGCTGAGCAGGATGCGCCGCAGACGCGCGCGCTCCTCCTCGGAGGCGATCTTGCGCGAGACCCCGATGTGGTCCACCGTGGGCATGTACACCAGGAAGCGCCCAGGGAGCGCGATGTGACTGGTGATGCGCGCGCCCTTCTTGCCCATGGGCTCCTTGGCGATCTGGACCAGGATCTCCTGGCCTTCCTTCAGCAGGTCGGCGATCTGAGGACGCGGGCCGTGCTGGATGTTGCGGCGTCCGCGAGGACCTCCTCGCCCTCCGCTTCGGCCTCCGCGGCGGCCACGGTCGCCCGCCGCGCTGGGGCGCCCGGCCGGCGCCGTGCGCTGCATGTATCCGGCGGCGCCACGCGTCTCGGCGCGCTCCGGGCCCTCGCCTTCGGGGGATTCGGAGGCTTCGCCGGCGTGCGCCTCTAATCCTGATTCTGATTCCTCGCCGCCCTCGGCTTCCGCTTCTTCCTCGCCCTCGTCCTCTCCGAAATCCACTTCCTCGCCGGCAACGGCCTCGGCGCGGCTCATGACCGGAGAGCGGTCCCGGCTCGCCTCGGCGGCACGCTTGACGTGCTCGCCGGCCGGGGTGAGCGTCTCTTCTTCCATCATCTCTTCCAGCTCGGCGTCCTCGAGCTCTTCCTCGCGGGAGGGCAGGTCGCCCTCTTCTTCTTCCAGCTCTTCCTCGATGACCTCGGCCTCGGCAGCGAACGCGTTGCGCGGAGCCGGCTGGTGCTCGGCCTCGACTGCTTCCCGGGCAAAGGTGGCGGCGGCCAGGTCCATGCGCTCCGTGCGCTCGGCCTCGCGGGCTTCGGCGGCCGGAGGATGGGAGATGGGTTCCAGATGGGCGGGCGTGTGCTCGTCATAGCCGCCCACGATCTCGAACGAGCCGCGGCCAGCGGGCTCAGGCTCCGGATCAGGATTAAAGACGCGCGGGGTCTCGGCCACTTCCATGCTGCTGGCTTCGGCGGACGCGATGTGCCGGACTTCCGCGGGCTCGGCCGTAAGCGTCTCAACCGGCGCCGCGGCTTCGTTCCCGGGCTCCGGGCTCATTCGCACCGGCGAACTTCCCCGGTTGCGGTACTTGGAGATGGATTCGCCCGGCATCACCATGGGCTCATAGCCCGCGGAAGGCTGGGGACGCGACGTTGAATGCGGCCGGGGCTCGGGCCTGCGGCTCTCTGAGCGTTGCGGCTCGGGGCGCGCGGATTCGGGGCGCGCGGATTCAGGCCGGGGAGACTGAGAATCCTGGGGTCCGCGTCCGCGACCGCCGCGGCGGCGTCCGCGCCAGCGCCGTGAGCCCTGATCGCGATTTCCGCCCGGGCCTTCCCCAGCGGGAGCGGCGCCGCCGGAGGCTTCCCGGCGCGGCTCGGCTGCAGCCGCAGGCTCGCCCGAACGGCCGGTCGCCTTGGTTACATCGTCCTCCGTCTGACCGGCGATGGCGTCGAACTCTTCCTGGTCCTCGAAGAAATCGGAAACGTAGAGGAAGGCGTCGCGCTCCAGGCCGACGTCCACAAAGGCCGACTGCATGCCGGGCAGCACCCGGTTCACGCGGCCCTTGTAGATGGAGCCGGCGAGCGTGTACTCGTTTTCACGCTCGAAATAGATCTCTGCCAGCGCATCGTCCTCAACGATGGCCACTTTGGTTTCGTGGGGCGTTGAGGAAACAAACAATTCCTTGGACATGTTTTACTCCGCGTCCGCAGCCCTTTCGGCGGCGGACTCAGCGGCCGGCGACGGCGCCGGAGGTGGGATCGAGTGTGGCTGTGCGGATGGTGGGCGGCAGGCCTGTGGGCCTGCTGCGCGCCGGGGTGGTTGGGATTCTTTGGTAAGACTTCGGAATCTTTGCACCTGTCGCTCGCCCGCGGGGTTGTGGCCGCTCCGTCCACTGCGGACGGGGCCGTTCCTCCCCTGCAAGCCAGCCGCTTATTCGATCCTCACCGGCCCGTTCGCGTTTCCGGCCAGCTGTGTGCCCTCTTTTTCGCGAGGGCTAGGCGAATTCTGCAACTCGTTCCCGTCCCGCTCGGCGGGACGGCTCAACTTTGCTTCTCCCGCACCTCCCGTGCGGGTCGCGCCCGGCTAGGGACGCGGTCGTGTCTTGCTGCCAAAAACTCTTCAGTTCACGAACCGGCGCATGCGGATGTTCATCACCAGTCCCAACGCCAGAAACATGAACAGCACCGACGAACCGCCGTAGCTCATCAGCGGCAGCGGAATACCGGTGACCGGCATGAACCGGACCACCATGCCCACATTCACCAGGACGTGGAAGGCGAGTACCGCCACCACGCCCATCACAATGAAAGTGCCGGCGCGGTCCGGGGCCGTCTGGGCGTTCTGAATCAAACGCGCCAGCACTATGAAGTATAGCAGCAGGACGGCGCACGCGCCCACAAATCCTGTCTCCTCGGCGAACGAAGCAAAGGCGAAGTCAGTGTGGGTCATGGGCAGGAACTCCCCCTGCGTCTGCGTGCCTTTGGTGAGTCCCTTGCCCCAGATGCCGCCCGAGCCCACGGCGATCAGGGCTTGCTGAATCTGGTACCCCTTGCCCTGGGGATCGTTCTCGGGATTGAGGAAGGTGGTGAGCCGCGCCTTCTGGTAGTCCTTGAGGACAAAGAGCCAGCCGCCGGCTCCCAGCACGCAGGCCAGCATTCCCAAAGCTACGGCGTGGCGCAGCCGCAGGCCGCCGAGGAAAAGCGCCATCAGAAAGATGGGGACGTAGGTGAGCGCGGTGCCCAGGTCGGGCTCGACCAGGACCAGCAGCATGGGGACGCCGGCAATCAGACCGGTCTTGGCGATGTCGGCGAGCGTAGCCTCCCGCTGCTTCATCTCGTGGAAGTAGCGGGCCAGGGCCAGGATCACCACCAGCTTCACCCACTCCGAGGGCTGGAAGTGCATGCCGCCGGGGAACCCGATCCAGCGGCGCGCGCCCAGGACCTTGTGCCCGACGAGCAGCACCGCCACCAGCGCCAGCACGGAAGCGATCCACAGCCAGTGCGAGCGCTCGAGCAGCGAGTGGTAGTTCACCAGGCTGACCGCGAACATCAGTCCCAGTCCCGCCAGGATCCAGTAGATCTGGCGGAGGTGCATGCCGGCCAGGCGGGTGGAGAAGGTGGTGCTGTAAACCTCGAGCACGCCCAGGGCACAGATGGCGAGCACGAAGCCCAGCAGCAGCCAGTCGAAGTCGCGGAAGGAGAGGAAGCGTGGCATGGCTAGGGCGCTCCCTGCGGTGCCGCGGCCCGAACACGGGCGCGGCTCACGGGAATGCGGAAGTGCCCGCCGCCCAGCTTCCCAGGGTCGCCGGGCGCCGCGCCCGGCGTCTCCCACACGGCGGCGACCTCGACGGAGGAAGAGGAAGAGCCCTGGTGCGCCAGCTTGGCCTGGTGCCCGCGCTTCTTCTCCACGTAGGCCTTGACGACCTGCGCCACCAGGCGCGCGGCCACCGTGCCGTGCTCGCCCTGCTCCACCAGGATGCACACCACGATCTCCGGATTGCGGCGCGGCTCCACGCCCACGAACCAGCCGTTGTCCTTGAATTGTTCGCCGGTCAGTTTCTGCTTTTGCTTGGCTTCGTTGCTCACCACCTGGGCGCTGCCCGTCTTGCCTGCGAAGTCGATGCCTTCCAGATGCGCGCTGGCCGCGGTGCCGCCGGGCTGGGTGACGTTGGCCATGGCGTCGGTGATCAGCTCCCAGTTCTTGGGATCGATGGGGACGCGCACTTCGTCGCCGGCGGCGCTGCTCACCGGACGCATCTCAGGAGGAAGCTCCCCGGGGAAGGCCACGTGGGGGCGCCGCAGCACGCCGCCCGAGGCGATGCCGCCGATGGCGTAGGCGATTTGGATGGGGGTGGTGGCCACCGCGCCCTGCCCGATGCCCACCGAGATGGTCTCGCCCGCGTACCACTTCTGCTTGAAGGTGCGGGCCTTCCACTCCTCCGAGGGCATCACCCCCGAGACTTCCTGCGGAAGATCGATGCCGGTGCGGCGGCCCAGGCCGAGGGCCATGGCGTACTTGGCGATGCGGCTGATGCCCAACCGCTCCGCCAGCGTGTAGAAAAAGGTGTCGCAGGACTGCGGGATGGCGCGGGTGATCACCACGCCCGCGCCGTGCACCGAATGACACTTGAAGAAGCGGCCGTAGAAAATCCTTCCCCCGGCGCAGTTCACCGTCAGCGTCTGGGCCACGCCCTCCTCCAGGCCGGCCACGGACATGATGATCTTGAATACCGAGCCCGGAGGAAGCTGCGCCTGGATGGCTTTGTTGAGCAGCGGCTTCCCGGGATCGTTGAGCAACGCATTCCATTCGTCGCGCGAGATGCGCACCGCAAAGTGATTGGGATCGAAGGTGGGACGGCTGGCCAGGGCGAGCACTTCGCCGGTGCGCGGATCGAGCGCCACCACCGCTCCGTTGCGGCCTTCGAGCACCTGCTCGGCGGCGATCTGCAGGTCCAGATCGATGGTCAACCGCAGCTGCTTGCCGGGCTGCGCCGGAGTCTCATCCAGCCGGCCTTCCTCTTTCCCGCGGCTGTTGACCACGACGCGCCGCGAGCCGTCTGTGCCCATGAGCATTTTGTTGTATTGCTCCTCCACGCCGGAGCGGCCCACCACATCCCCGGGCGAGTACAGTTCGTACTGCGGGCGGTTCAGCATCTCCTCGCTCACCTCGCCCACATAGCCGATCAGGTGCGCGGCGAATCCGTCGCGCGGATACAGGCGGCGGTGCACCACGATGGTGTCCAGCTGCGGCAGCTCGTTGCGGTGGGAGTCGATGAAGGCCAGTTCGTCGGGAGTGATGTCGTCCTTGAGGATGACGGGTTGGAACTCGGCCGCTCCCGCCACCTTGCGCAGGCGCTCCCGCACCTGCTCCGGCGTCAGGTTCAGCCCGGAGGCGATCTTCCCCAGGTCCTCATCGCTGGTCGGCTGCTCGCGCAACAGCAGCGCGGAGAAGGAGGGATAGTTGTCCACCAGGATGCGGCCTTCGCGGTCGAGGATCTTGCCCCGGGGCGCCAGGATGGGAATGGTGCGGATGCGGTTGCGCTCGGCCAGCAGGCCGTAGCGATTGCCGCCCATCACCTGCAACCGCCACAAGCCGAAGCCCAGCCCTAGAAAGATGATAAGGATGCCGTACTGCACCGCTAGCAGCCGGTTCTGCGAGATCTTTTCTTCGCCACCCAACATCTATGTCTCGTCCTCAGGCGCGCCGTTTCAGACGGTCGAGCGCCATGAACAGCACCACCGCCAGCAGACCGTTCCCTGCCCCGGCCAGCAGCTCGTGGCCCCAGCGCCACTCCAGCGGTTGCCCCATCATCCCGCGCACCACCAGGAAATAAACGGCTTGGTGGAGCTGGTAGAAAGCGAAGGTCATTCCCAGCCGCACGCCGGGGTTCTGCACGTCGATTCTAACCCCAAGGGAAGAAGCGGCGTATCCCACCACGGTCTTTGCAATCCCGAAAACGCCCAGTGGATTGTGGGTCAGGCTGTCCTGGAGGATGCCGATGAGGGCGCCGGTGATTAGGCCGGTCACGGGGTTGCGCCGCGCCATGGCGAAGAAGATGGTCACCAGAAGCGGCAGATCGAAGATCTCGAACCAGTGAAAGCGAGCCGGGAGGAACGCCTGCATCAGCAGTGCCACCAGAGGCACGCCTACGCTGGCCGCCAGGGGGAAGCGGTGGACCTCGATCTCTTCGCGCGAAGTGTAAGTGAGCGCCACGAGGTTACCGGGGAGTCTTGGGCGGAGTCTCCGGCGGGGGCCCGCTGGATTGGGGCGGGGCGCCGGTTCCGCCCGCGTCCGCCGTCTTGGGGGGAAGGCCCGGCAGGCGCTGGGAGAGGATTTCAGCCGCGCGGCGCGGTGGCGCTTCCGCCGCGTCCGTCTGCGGAGTCTGTTCCGCGATCTGGGTGACGATCAGCACCTCTTCCAGGCGGTTCAGCCGCGCCGCCGGCTCCACCCGGATGTCGAAGAACAGATCGCTGCCCGGCTTCACCCCGGCCACGGTGCCCACCGGCAGCCCTTTGGGATAGATGCGGTCTCCGCCGCTGGTGAGCACACGCTCGCCCACTTCGACCTTCTCATCCACCATCACGTAGCGCAGGCGCAACTCGCCCGCGTCGGTGCCGGTGACCACTCCCTGTAGCCGCGATTTCTCCAGCACCGCTCCCGCGCCCGAGGTGGGATCGTTGATGGCCAGTACCTGTGCGGAGTTGGGGAAGACTCGGAGCACCTTGCCCACCACGCCCTCGGGCGTGATGACCGCCATATCTTCCTTCACCCCGTCGTTGGATCCCTTGTCGAGGTAGAGGATGCGGGAGCGGTCGCTGCCGCTGGAGCCGAGCACCTGGGCGGCCAGGGTCTGAGAGATGAACTGCTGCTTGAATCCGAGCAGCGCCTGCAGGCGGTGGCCCTGGCTGGCGGCCTCGCTCATCTGCGCCCGCTCGATGCGCATGCGCTCCATCTCCTCCCGCAGGGCGCGGTTCTCCTGGCGCACCCCACGGAGATCGAGGTAGTCCGACCACAGGGTGCGGGAGAGGCCGGCAACATTCACGAAGCCACGCTCGAAGGGAGTGAGGGCGGTGACCACCCAGAGCCGGATAAGGCGGATGGACCCGGCCTCCGGGTTGCCGGGCTCGGCGGGGCGTTTGATCTGGATGGCCAGCGCCAGGATCTGCAGAAACAGCACGGTGACCAGTGCGGTGGCGTTGCGGTGGCGGTGGATCAGATTTTCCATGGCCCTGCTACCCGGGAGCGGCGCCCTCGCGCCCGCGGAATGCGCGCGCCTGGGCGGGCTACTCGATCGAGATCTTGCGCAGCAGCTTGAAGTCCGAGAGCATCTTGCCCGTGCCCAGCACCACGCTGGCCAGGGGATCGTCGGCGATGGAGACCGGCAACCCCGTCTCCTCGCGGATGCGCTTGTCCAGGTTCTTCAAGAGCGCCCCGCCGCCGGTGAGCACGATGCCGCGGTCGCTGATGTCGGCGGAAAGCTCGGGCGGCGTGCGCTCCAGCGCCACGCGGATGGCGTTCATGATGGTCCCCACGCACTCGCTCAGCGCTTCGCGGATCTCGCTGTCGTCCACGGTGATGGTCTTGGGGATGCCCTCGATCAGGTTGCGCCCCTTGATCTCCATGGTGAGCGGCTTGTCCAGGGGATAGCCGGAGCCCACCTCGATCTTGATCTGCTCGGCGGTGCGTTCCCCGATGAGCAGGTTATATTTGCGCTTGAGATAGTTCATGATGGCTTCGTCCATCTGGTTGCCGGCCATGCGCACCGAGCGCGAATACACGATGCCGGAGAGCGAGATGACGGCGATGTCGGTGGTGCCGCCGCCGATATCCACCACCATGTTGCCGCAGGGCTCGGTGATGGGCAAACCCGCGCCAATGGCGGCGACCATGGCCTGCTCCACCAGATAGACCTCGCTGGCTTTGGCGCGGTAGGCGGAGTCCATCACTGCCCGCTTCTCCACCTGCGTGATCTCCGAAGGCACTCCGATCACGATGCGGGGATGCACCAACATCTTGCGGTTGTGCGCCTTCTGGATAAAGTAGTTCAGCATCTTCTCGGTGACTTTGAAGTCGGCGATCACGCCGTCCTTCATGGGCTTGATGGCAACGATGTTGCCGGGCGTGCGTCCCAGCATCTCCTTGGCTTCCTTGCCCACCGCTTCCACTTCGCCCGTGTTCTTGTTGATGGCGACGATGGAAGGCTCGTTCACCACGATGCCCTTGCCTTTGGCGTACACCAGCGTATTGGCCGTGCCCAGATCGATAGCCAGGTCGCTGGAGAACATGCTGAACAGCGAGCGAAGATTGTGGATGCGGGAATTTTCGGAGCGGAATCCGTTCGACGACATATCGATATACTTCTCTCCCCAGTTTGCCCGCTACCGGTTACGAGGGTGAGAACCCACGGGCCGCTGCCTTAGCCCGCCGCTCTCGAGATCGGTGGGTCGAACTGCCTGCGAGCACCAGCCTCTCGGGGTGAGCCAGCGCTATGGTCGGACGAGGACTGCAGACGTTCACTTTATGGTTAACGAGAGTATCACAACCGCAACCTCGGTGAAACCGGCAGAGCGGTGACTCTAGGCCACTGCCCCCTGCGCGGCGGTCGCTGGCCCCCGGGTTCTCTGAGGACATCCTTCCCGCCAGGCTCCCTGGCGAGGAGTCTCAAGATGAGATGTGCTGCGTTGAGGCGGGAAGCACGGTTGGAGGGAGGTATCTTCCCTTACTGGATGACGACCTTCTTCGTCTGCGTGTTCACCGCGCCCTTGGCGTTCTGGGCGGTGAGGGTGATCACGTTCTCGCCGTTGGGAAGAGGAGACGTGAAGTAGTCGAAGCACCCGTCCGGCCCCACCAGCGGCACTTCTTCGCTGTTGACCATCACCCGCGCGCCGGGCTCCGTGCAACCCTTGATCTCCATGACGTGCCCGTGCTGGATGAAGGGCTCAATCTGGAGTGCCATACCCGCGTTCTCTGCTCCCTTGGCGATGATCTGGAAGCGGTTCTTCTCGCTCTCCGCGGATTCCTTGCCCTGGGCGTCGGCCGCCTGCACCACCCAATAGTAAGGGCCCTCGCTCAGCCCGGACACCTTGAGTTGGGTGACCGCCAACCTCTTTTCCAGCACCACGGAAGAGAAGAACGGGTTGCGGGAGACGCGGAGGTGATAGGTGCGGGCGTTGGTCACCGGCGTCCATTCGAACACTACCGTCTGGCTGGGGCCGCCGAAGATGGGCAGCATGTTGGCGGGGTTCACCAGAGTGGGTGGAGCGATCTCCTTCTCCTTGGTCATCTGCTTGGAGTCGGCCTTGAACGAAACCTTCTCGTAGCCGCCCAGGGTGACCACTTCGTCGCCGCGCTGCACTTCACTCGAACCCTTGGTCACCAGGATCTGGTGTTCGTCGGCGCGCGGATCGTTGCGCACCTCGGCCGAGCTCTCGGGGGAGAAGCGCGCCTCGGCTCCCGCCACCCGTACGCTGGAGCTCGATCCCTGTTTGTACGTGGCCGTGGTCAGGTCCACGGTCCCGGTGGTCACCTGCACCGCCACCTTGGTCTGTTGCGATTCGTTGAGCGAGTTCTCTTCGATGACGATCAGCGAGTCCTGCTTCACGGTGTAATTGGTTCCGTCGGTGAATACCACTTTGGCCACACCTTCGGAGCTGGTCTGCACCACGTCTCCCTTTTCCAGGGGCAGGCTGTAGTCGGCGTTCACCCAACTGTTGCTGGCCGCCTTCTTCACCTTCACCGTGCCGTCAATGTTGGTGAAGTGCGCCTGCTGCTGCCCGGGTGTCACGCCCGCTTTGGTGCTCGCCTTCCCGCTCCGCCCGATTTTCTCGAACAGCCCCTGGAAGAAGCTCCCCGCGCTATCCATGCCCCTCTTGGTCGCGCCCGGAAACATGAGGTACATCCCGAGGACCACCAGGGCTAGGAGGGCCACCACGACCATCATCACGCTGCGATAGCTGACGGTGGTCCAGGCTATGTGGATTCCGGATTCTTTTCTTGTGGGCACGACGGTAGAACGATCCAATCTGCTCGACTTGCGACGAGACTATCATAACCATATCGCCTCGCAAATACTTCCCGTCGCGATTTGCGGTAGTGGTGCAGTTTGAATTCTGCCCCTCTCGCAACCGCGTCGGAATTGTTCTATCCTGTCGGCATGGGCAAGAAGAAACCGCAACCGGCAACCAGGCGCTCCCACAAGAAATATGAGAAGACGCAAAAACTAAAGGCCGACCCTGATGCCAAACAGAAACATCCCCGCGAGGACTTCAGCCAAGCCGCTGCGCGGATCGTGCGCGAAGCCACTAAGGATTAATGGCTCGCCAAGCAGGGCTGCCCGCCCCCCTGTGTACAATATTGGACATACTGGCCAATCTAGGACAGGCTATTTTCTGGTCTTTTGCGAGCATGCAGGAGCTTCTGCCACACTTTATAATCTATAATCGTTACCTTCTGGTCCCAAGGATTCGATGATATCCAGACTCACCATCGGCACATGTCCAAGCTCCCCTCACTGGCAAACGGGATTCTCGGGGAGGAACCATGGCCGGCGCTGACCACTCCGCTTCCGACCACCCGGCTGGGGGCCTGCTCGGGAAACTCGCACGCCTGATTATGCCGCGCCTGGCGGCTGTAGCCGACCAGCTGCCCGAGGGGTTCTTCAGCCGCGGCAACCAACTGGGTCTGGACGCCGCGGCCTGCGCCGTCGCTCTGTACTTCGCCTTCCAGTTGCGCTTCGACGGCGCTGTTCCGCTGCCCCAGCGGGTGGTGATGTGGTCCTGGCTGCTGCTGCTCCCTGCGCTTCGCCCCGGGGTGACCTTAGCTTTGGGCGGGTATGACCGCATCTGGCGCTTCTTCAATCTCCGCGACGCCGTGGGCCTGGGTCTCATTTCGCTTCCCCCCACCCTGTTCCTGCTGGTTCTCCGCTATGCCGTGCCGAGGGAGAGCTGGGAATCGGCGATCCCCGCCGGCGTCGTGCTGGTGGAACTCCTTCTGTTCCTGGCCCTGGCCGCCGGGATCCGCGCCCTGCGCCGGATGACCTTCGAGTATTCGCGCCGCACCGCCTCCGCAGGGACGCGGGCCCTGGTGGTGGGCACTGCCGACACTTTGGACGCGGCCCTCCGCCACGTGAGCTCCTTCCCCGACGTCACCGTGGTCGGGCTGCTGGCTCCGGAGGGCAAGCTGCAAGGGCTGCGCATCGCCGGCTTCTCGGTGATGGATGAGCCCAGCGCGCTGCCCCGGCTGCTGGCCAGCCGCGCCGCGGATCTGGTGCTCATCGCCGACGCCAGCCTGGACTCCATCGCCGAGACCGTGGCCACGGCCACCGAGTTCGGCGTGGACGTCCGTCTGCTTCCTTCGGCCGCCAACATCATTCGCGGCGAGGTGAGGGTCTCCGCCCAGCCCCGGGTAGAGCTGGCCTTCGAGGATCGCCCCACAACCCTGTCGCCGCCTCACCCGGAGGTCATGGAGAGCTTCCGCGACCGGACGATTCTGGTCACCGGCGCCGGAGGCTCCATCGGTGCCGAACTCTGCCGCCAGATCGCCGGCCTTGCCCCCGCCGCCCTACTGCTGTTCGACCGGGATGAGAACGCCATCTTCGAGATCTACGAGCAACTCTCGGGAATGGCGGAGGGAACCCGAATCGTGCCCCTGGTGGGCGACATCCGCGATCATGCGCGCATGCAGGCGGTCTTCGGCGAGTACCTGCCGCAGGTGGTGCTGCATGCCGCCGCCTACAAGCACGTGCCTATCATGGAGAGCAACCCGTGCGAGGCGGTCCTCAACAACGTGGTGGGAACGCGCGAGGTCGCCGACCTGGCGCTTCACTTTGGCGCCGAACGCTTCCTGATGGTCTCCACCGACAAGGCCGTGCGCCCCTCCAGCGTCATGGGGGCCACCAAGCGGGTGGCGGAGCTGGTGGTGCAGTCCCGCGCCGCCTCCGCCCGGGGCATCGAAGACCACAACCCCAGTTGTGCCTGCGTGCGTTTCGGCAACGTGGTGGGCAGCCGCGGAAGCGTGGTCCCTACTTTCCTGCGCCAGATCGCCGAGGGCGGACCGCTCACCGTCACCGATGAGGACATGACTCGTTACTTCATGACCATCCCTGAGGCGGTGCAGCTGGTTCTGCAGGCCGCCACCCTGGGACAGAACGGTAACGTGTATATGCTCGACATGGGCGACCCGGTCAAGATCACCGACCTGGCCCGCAAGCTCATCGAGATGTCCGGGTTGCGCCCCGATAAGGACATCGAGATCCGCATCGTAGGCGCGCGGCCGGGCGAGAAACTCTACGAGGAGTTGTGGACGGAGGGCGCACGCGTCCGACCCACCCGCCTCCAGCGCATCTTCGCCGTGGAGGCCGAACCCGTGTCACCGGACTTCGAGAGCGCGCTTTGCCAGTTGGAGCGGGCCGCACTCATGCACGATAAATCGCGGGTGATCGACCTGCTGCGGGCCATGCCCATCGGCTTCCACACCCCAACCCACGCTGCCGTCACCCCTAGCTGAAACTATTTTCCGGAACAGAACCGATCAGAGCGCAAGCCCCCCACAGCTTCAAATCCTCGTGCACAAACCTGGGGAGAAGGGTTCCTGCGCCCGGCTGCGGCTGTACTCCGGCGTCAGAGCGCGGCCGAGATGCGTCCGGCCTGAGCCGGCAGCTGCAGGCGGCTGAGGCGGGCGACATGATCCCGCAGGCCCTGGTAATCGGCCGCCACTCCAGCCAGCGACCAGCTCACATCGGGAACCAGAATGCGGGCGTGGAGCAGGCCCATCGCCAACAGCGAGTACATCCGCAGCCGGAGCGCGCTCTCCACCAGTTCGCCAGCCGCGCGCGCGACTTCGGGGTCAGCGTTCCGGCGCGCCGCCTCCCCTAGTCGCAGCAGGATGGAAGCGTTGTGGGCCACGCGCCGCACGTATCCCAGGGCCGCATGCAACCGCTCCCGCTGGATGGCGCGAAAGTCCGCTGGCGCCAGACGCTCCTTGAGGTACTTCTCTTCCTGCGGATCGGTGAGGTTGCGGAAGGCGTCCAGGTCCACCGGCTGGGTGCGGCCCTCCAGTTCCTGCAGGTTGTGCACCGCCACGCTTTGCCCGCGCGCCGCGAGCAGCAGAAAGACCATCACAGCCAGAGCCAGCAGGGCGAAGATCAGAGGAAGAGTCATCGTTGCAAGAGTTGTGACAGAACCTGATTCCAACCCTCGACTTGCGGGGCTTCTGGTTCAGGGATCGGCCTTCTCGCCGGTTCGGGCATGAGGAAATACCCCAGCCAGACCAACACGGCGCAGTTGTACGAAGCCATCTTCACCAGGTTCAAGGCGCTCTGGCTAACCAGCCCGGTATGAGCGTGCATCGCCGCCACCACCATCTGCACGCCCA
>DASYVL010000044.1 GCA_035937135.1 Terriglobales bacterium | reverse complement strand
CTCGGGGAGCGAGGCGTCATAGTTGCGGGCCCAGTAGAGGACGCGGGCCTTCTCTCGGCGGGCGACCAGATTGCCGGGGTCGTCGGCGAGCACGGTGTCGTACTGCTGCGCCGACTCGTCGTACTTCTTCTGCCAGGAGAGGGTACGGGCCACCTGCAGTTTGACCTCGGTGTACTTGGGATTCAGCTCCAGGACCTGGCGGTAATTGCGCAGGGCCTCGTCATAGTCGCCGCGAGAATTGGCGGCGCCGGCGGCGGCCAGCAAGCCGGGAATGGGGCCGGGCGGAGCCGGGGGCGCGGGCGGCGCCTTGGGAAGCTGCACTGCGACCTCAGCGGGCGGCGTCTCCAGAGTGTCGAGGGCGGCGGCCACTTCCTTGTCGGAAGGATTGCGCTGGGCCAGGGTCTCGAGCATGGCATGAGCTTCGTCCTTGCGTCCCATCCAGATCAGGGTGAAGGCCTTGCCCACGGCGGCGTCATAGTTCTGGGGATTGCGCGCCAGCACCTTGTCGTAGAACTCGACCGCGCCGGGGAAGTTGCCGCGCCAGGAGTTGAGCTTGGCCATGCCGATGAGGGCTGAGGCATTGGCGGAGTCGGACTTCAGCACACGCTGATACTCCTCTTCGGATTCGGGGTACTTCTTGGCGAAGGCCAGCAGGCGAGCGTACTCCAGGCGCATGAGGGTGTTCGAGGGGTTGCGCCGCATGTAGTCCTGCATGACGGAGACAGCCTGCTCAGAGTCGCCGCTGCGCAGCAGGGAGTTGGACCAGGCCAGCAGATACTTGGTATTGGCGGGCTGGGCCTTGGCCAAAACGCCGTAGTGCTCGGCCGCGCCCTTGTAGTCGCCGGCGGCGGTCTGGGCGCGGGCCAGGAGCAGACGGGTGTCCTGGGACTTGGGGCGGAGTTCGACAGCGCGAGCCAGCCACTTGGCGGCTTCGGCGTTGTCCGGAGACTTGCCGTTCATGTAGGCCCGGCCGAGGTTGCTGCAGCGCAGGAAATCCTGGTCGAGCACGGCGCCGGCCTCGAGGGCGCGCACGTAGGCGGAGCGAGCCGAGTCCCACTTGCCCTGGGCGGAGTAGCGGTCGCCCTGAAGCACCAGGGCGCGGCCACTGGGTTCCGCCGCCTGTGCCGGAGCGGCCAGTGCCAGCGCCAGTCCTGCCAGCACCAGCAGCAACTTATGGACGGTTGAGATCCGCGAAGTCCTTTTGTACTCCATTGTATGACCTCTTCAAATAAGTATCGGGATGCACGGCATCCCACTTGCTCCAGGCGAGGCGTTCCGCCCGGCCGATGGTGCCGCCTGAGGCCGCCGGGAAACTCTCGGTGACGCTCAGGGTGCTCCAGTCTCCGCCGGCCGCACCCTTCACTGCGAAGACGCCGACCGACACCCCCGAACTGGGCACACTCCTCAGGACTCCAGCATCGTCAAAACCGAAGAAAACGTGCAGGCTGGAGGGGTCGGTAACCAGAAGCTTACCCCAGGGAATGCGCACCAGGATGGCTTTATCGTGGGTGTCGTAATACCACTGGGCCAGGGAATCAAAGTCGGTACTAGCGGGATCGGCGGTCCCGTAAGGCATGGCGGAGGCGTCGTAGCGCTGCTCCGGGAGGTTGACGCCGCGACCAGCGCGCTTGGGGTGCAGGGGGAAAACCAGGTCCTGGAAGGCGCCGGAATCCTGCAGCTTGGGACTGAACGAGGTCCTGGGAACCAGCTTGCCGTCGGACGTGGTTTCGTATGGGTTGTAGTTGTCGGCGACCAGCAGGCGCGAGGAGGCGGGGTCGCCGATGCGGATGAGGAAGCCGGCGCCTTCGGAGAGGCGCAGACCGCCGAAGGGGAGCTTCTCCAGCCCCACGATCGAAGGCGCGGTGTTCAGGGCGATGACATAGCTGGTGGTCTCGGCCGGGGGCCGGGCGCTGGGACCAGCCCCGCAGTCGGGACAGGGCGCTTCGAGGCGGAGATAGAGGAAGGCTTCATCGGCAGCCGCCCGCACCGAGCGAACGGAGCCCGAGCCGCTATAAAGGGTTTGGGCGGATTGCCAGCCGGTCGAGCCTCCGGTAAACAGGCGCCACTTGCTGGTGCGGTACCCGGCCAGGCCGTAGCGCTTGCGCGGGTCAAGCACGTTGAGCCAGAGAGTGGCGCGCTCGCGCGGGTTCTCGTAGTCGAAAAAGACCCGGTCGGAGCTGTACCACTCATCGAGCAGCTCGAAAACCACGCCTCCGGCGCAGCCCGCATCGTGGATGGTGTGGGTGAAGCGGGAGAGGATCTGCGACTGCTCCTCCTCGTTGTGTCCACCGTGGTTCCAGTTGTTGGGTAGGTAGTCGAGGACGCCCATGGAATTGGAGACGCCGTACTCGGTCACCACCAGCGGATAGGGGATGTGCGCCCGCAGTTCGCGCAGATAAGCAGCCATGGGGTTGATGCCCTGGCTGTCGCGTCCGTTGGCGTAGGTGGAATCGAGCGCGAAGAACTCGGGGTAATCCAGGAAGACGTGGTAGGAGGCAAAGAGACCGGCCCCGAAGGCGGGCTGCACGCGGAACTTGGCTTCGTCCAGGCCGGCGGCATTGGACCGGCCGGACTCGGTGGGGTGAAAGAGACCATCGGTGCGGGGCCAGTTGATCATGGCCACGGGGTGCTGGGCGTTGTAGGTATCGGTCTCGTAGCCGACCAGGTAGTCCAGCATCTCGGCCATCCATACCTGGGTGGGGGTAGCGTCCACCGCGCTCACATACTTGCCGTCATAGCTCTTCTTGCTGGGGTTGGAGAGGTTGGTCTGGGTGGTGACCACGGGATCGAACTCGCGGCCGAACAGGATCCCGCTCACGTAGGCCGAGATGTCCCCGTCGTAGACGCCGCTGTTCTTGCCCAGACGGGGCGGGACCTCGCCGCGGCCGTGCAGCGCATCCACCACGTAGCGCACCTGGGCCTTGGTGTCTTCGATGAACTTGGGGTCGTAGAGGTCGTTGCCCGCAGGGATGTCCACCTCGATCTGCTGATACAGGCTGAGTTTGCCGCCCTCGTTGCGCTGATGGCGGAAGGCGCGGTAGAAGGCCGGATGCATCAAGCCGTAGGCGCGGACGGTGTTGGCATTGGTCTGGCTGGCCATGCGCAGCCAGTTGGCGTAGGTGTCGTAGCGGTTGGGTGGGCTGGCGGGATAGAAGCCCGGAGCGACCGGCCCCAGGTTCACCCCGGTCACATAGAACTTCTCCCATTCGCCGCCGGCCTGCCGCCAGATGGCGCCCTCGGAAGCGCGGAAGCCAACCTGGGTCTGGGCGGGCTTGGAAAGCGGCGCCAGTTGGCCGGGAATGGGGTCGGAGGAGCCCAGCAGGCCAAACATCTCGTCGAGCGAAGCCTGGGCCGCCTTGCCGTAATCCTTGTCGTCGCGCAGCTCCTTGAAGAGGACCGACGCCTCCATGTCTCTTCCCAGGCGCACCAAAGCGCCGGCCACCAGCAGCTTGACGCTGGGATCGTTGCGGCGCCGCTGCAACAGGTCGGAGAGCACGGTCAAATCCATGGTCCCCCGGCCGGTCTCCAGGGCCACGAAGCCGGCGCCTAGCCGGGCCTCCTCGGCCTTGGGGTCGATGCCCAGGGCACGGTTGAAGTAGTAGCCTGCCTCCTCGAAGCGGCGGAGCTTGAGGTTGGTCCAGCCCATCATGAGGATGACGTCGAGGGCGTTGGGCTTGATGTTGTAGGCCTGGGTCAACTTCTCCAGGGCGTCCGAGTACTGGCCCTTCTGATAGTCCACCACGCCTTCCTTGTAGAACGGCTGGTACTGCTTGCTGATGCGGAACTGCCAGATCGCCACCGCGATGAAAAAGACCAGCATGCCGAGGATGACGCGGTTGGTGAGCAGGCTCTGGCGTTTCATGCTTGGCCTCGGGCCGCGGCCACGCGGGGCGCGGCGCCTTCATGCTCCACGTGCTCCCACTTGCGCAAGCCGGTGAAGTAGCGGAACACCCCCTGAGCGCGGAACAGGGTCACGATCTGCCGGTAGCCAATGTTCTCGAGGATGGCGTAGATCATCAGGATGAGAACGTGCTTCAGGCTGGGATAACGGTGCAAGGTGGTCTCTTCCAGCAGCACCGCGCCCATGGAGAGCAGGGTGCCGTATCCGACCGCCAGGAAAACGATGAGCAGGAAGAGCGGGAGCGGCATGGCGCCGATGATGAACGAGAACGGCACCAGGAAGGTTCCGAAGGCCTCGATGACGCAGCCGCAGGCCTCGATGTAGGCGTGGAAGGGCATGCTCAACATTCCGAGGGCTCCGAAGCGCGGATTGAAGATGAGCTTGTTGTGCTTCATGACCGTCTGCATGAGGCCGAGCTGCCAGCGGCGGCGCTGCCGGGCCAGCATGGAGAGGGTGCGCGGGGCCTCGGTCCAGCAGATGGGGTCGGTGGTGAACACCATCTGGTACTTGCGCTTGTTCTCCTTCATGAAGCGGTGGATGGTGGCGATGATGTCGATGTCTTCGGTGACCGTGTCGGTGGAGAAGCCGCCGGCCTGGATGGCGGTGTCGCGCTCCATCAAGCAGAAGGCCCCGGAGACGATGAAGGTGGCGTTCAGGACGTTCCATCCCGGGCGCCCGAAGAGGAAGGCGCGGATGTACTCCACCACCTGGCAGCGCTCCACCCAGGTCTTGGGCAGATCGATCTCGGCGATGCGGCCGTCGCGCAAGGTGCAGCCGTTGATGATGCGCACCACGCCGCCCGAGACCACGGTGCGCAGGCTGGAGTGCACGATGGGCGCGATCAGGCGCAGCAGAGCGTCGCGCTCGATGAGCGAATCGGCGTCCACGGTGCAGAAGTAGGGGCTGCGCGCCATGTTGATGCCCACGTTGAGCGCGTCCGGCTTGCCGCCGTTGGGCTTGGAGATGACGATCAGCTCCGGCCGGTCGGGGTTGTAGTAGAAGGCGGTGGGCAACTTGGCGGGCAGCGAGGGCCGGTAGATGAGGTCCATGCGGGTGAGCTGGAACTGCTTCACCAGCTGGCCGATGGTGCCGTCGGCGGAGCCGTCGTCCACCACGATGACTTCCTTCTCCGGATAATTCAGCTCCAGCACCGAGAGCACGGTCTGCACGATGGCGTCCTGCTCGTTGTAGGCGGGGACGATAAGGGCCACGGGCGGGGTCACGGGCGAATCGGAGATGTCGGCGTAGCCCTTCTGCCGGGCGAACTTGGCGTGCAGCGACACCGCATACAGCGAGAGCAGCATGAGGACGGTGTACACCAGGTTGGTGACCACAAAGTAGATGAGGATCACCGTGTTGAAGTAGTCCAGGAATTGGAGGGCGATATTGTGCATTTCATCCTCTCGAGGGCGGCGTAGGACCTCTCTGCGCCGACTGCCGCAGCAGCGAGCCGGCCTTGGCACCCACCGGGCCGGTGTCCTTCTTGGAAAGCGTGGTCAAAAGGTTGAGGAAGTCCTGGGTGGGCGCTTCCATCAGCGCCTCCATCAGCAGGATGCGGGCTTCTGGGGCGATGTTGGCGGCCACCGCCTGGGTCAGCAGCGTGGTCTTGCCCATCAGGGTCATCTTGCGGCAAACGTCCTGGGCTAGACCCGCCTCCTCGCCCCCGCCGGACAGTTCCTCCAGGAGGGTGCGGATCATCCCGGTGCGCTGGACCTCCTCCGCGATCTGCTCCGCGGCGTAGCGGTCCTTGGCCACGATGAAGTAGCGGTAGAGCTCGTTGCTGCCGCGGTGGCCGAAGGCGCTCAGGGTCTGGGCCGCAGCCTCGCGCACCCGCCACTTGTTGTCGGCCAGGCAGCGGACGATGTCCGGCACCAGGTCAGAGTAGAAGGGGTCGTTGCAGACGCGGACGGTGTGCAGGCGGACGAACTCGTTCTCGTCGGCCAGCAGCTTGCGTAGGACGTCGGTGGCCTGGGGCTCGCGGAAGTGGGCGATGACGGCAGCGCCACGGGCGCGCACGTCGGCGAAGGTATCCGAGGCCACCTTGGTCAGAAACGCCGTGCGGATCTCCTGGGAGAGATTGGCGCGGCTGATGGAGGTGTAGCGGGAGGCCTTGACAAAGATCTCGCGAACCGCGTCCACCACAAAGAAGCGCACCCGGCGGCTGGGATGGCTGAGGAAGGGCAGGAAGTGCGGGAGGTCCTCCAGGTTGTAGCAGATCAGCGCCGATTTGGTGGTGCGCAGAGAGACGTCGTTGCCTTCATCAATGGCCTTGCGCAGCTCCTCCAGCAGCAGGGGGATGGCGGCGGGATGGCGGTTCTTGCCGATGGCCTCGACGGCCACGCGCCGCACCTGGCCGGAGGGGTCGTGCAGGGCCTCGGCCACAAAAACCTGCGAGAACTCGGGCGCGAGCTTGCCCAGGTGATCCACGGCCAGGGCGCGGGGCACGGAGAACAAGCGCGCGCGGCGCATGGAGTTCCACATGCTCTTGGGCTGGCCGCTGGAGATGGCCGCTTTTTCCTTGCGGCGAGAACGCTCCTTGAGCTGGGCGGCGCGGCTGCGCCCGAAGGCGGTCCGGGCCCAGTGGTCCACGTAGCCCAGGGCGAAGAAGAGATTGCTCACGTGCTCAACATTGATAGGGTCGACGGAGGCCATCAGGCGTTCCTGTACCGCGTCCCGGGCCGCGGCGCCCGTGGCGCCACGCAGGCCCTCGGCCGCCTGCTCCGTAGTGATCTCGCCGTTGGCGAACTGCGAAAGCACGGTGCCATAGCGCTCGCGAGCCGCATCCTTGGCCCGGTAGTAGCGGTTGCGGGCGGCGCGGCGATAGAAAACGAAGATCAGGAACACCAAGTTGAGGGCCAGTACCGTCAACAGCAGGTACATGACCACTTGCGTCAGGTCCTCAATCAGGAACAAGGGGGTACTCCCAAGTGTTAGGAACTAGTTCTTGGCAAAGGGTGATCAGTCCAGGGGGGAGGCTGACCGAAAGTGTCCCTGCCCGGGGCTCCCCTTGTTCGGGGGTTCCGGCTGCAAAAATTAAGACTCCTGGAAAACGGCAAAAGTGCGGGCAGTATATCAAAGGAAGGGCAAATCCTAACCGAAAATTCGGTGGGGGCAGGCCCCCTTGTTCCGCTTTTGGTCAGCGGGGCCGGGCCGTTCGCGGGGGGCGACGGGAGCGGGCCGCAGACAGCTTTCCGGCGATAACCGCCTCCACCCGGGCCACCACCTGATCGAGGGAAAGCGCGGTGGAGTCCAGGACCAGAGCGCCCGGGGCCGGGACCAGGGGAGAGTGAGCGCGGGAGCGGTCGCGGAGATCGCGCGCGCGCAGTTCCTCCAAGACTTTTTCGGGGGGAGGGGCGGCCTCCCCGGGCTGCTGGCGGAAGCGGCGCTGGCCCCGGACCTCGGGGGCGGCGTCGAGGAAGATCTTCACTTCGGCGTCGGGAAAGACCTGGGTGCCGATGTCGCGGCCTTCCATGACCACGCCGCCGCGGGCGCCCAGCTCGCGCTGGCGGGCCACCATCCACTCGCGCACTGCCGGATGCACGGAAACGCGCGAGGCGGCGTCGGTGACGTCCTGCTCGCGGATGCGCTGGGAGACGTCGCGGCCGTCGAGCAACACGCGGTTGCCTTCGCCGGCTGCGGGCTCCAGCTCGATGCGCGAGCCGCGGGCCAGAGCCGCGAGTGCCACTTCGTCGTCGAAAGAGATTCCGGCTTCGATGGCCTTGAGCGCCAGCGCCCGGTACATGGCGCCGGATTCGATGTTGACGTAGCCGAGCTTCTTCGCCAGACGCGCGGCGAGCGAACTCTTCCCCGCCCCAGCGGGGCCGTCGATGGCGATTACCGGGCGGCGCGCGCGCGGCTTTGTCATGTTGTCATGCCTTCTTGTCCGGGCGCCGCGGAGCGGAGCGCCGTCGCGGCGGGCTGGCCTTGGGCCGCGGCGCAGCGCCCTGGGGCGCAACCCGGCGGAGGGTGACGGGCAGGCGCGGCGCAGCACCCTTAGGCGCCACCCGGCGGAAGGTGACGGGCGGGCGCGGCGGCGCGATCTGAATCAACGTCTTGTTCCCGACCGGGAGGAAGGCCAACTCGCGCGCCGACAGCAGCGCGTTGACGCTCCCCCGCACCCGGGAGCGGGGCGCAAGCCGGGAAAAGAATTCCTCCACCTCCTTGGCCTCCGCCGCCACCACGCACTCCAGGTAGCGGGAGACCAGGGCGGAGAGCGACTGGGCCACCGACAACCCGATCCCCTCCTGGACTGCCTCCGGGGCCCAGCGGTGCAGCAGCTCCCAGGTCGCGCCGGCTTGCGGACTCTCATCCACGCGCGCGATCTTGAGCGAGGCGCCCAATTCCCCCAGGGCCCGGTCGAGCGCGGCGTCCGAAGGCGCGCCGCCCAGGAGCTCGCGCAGACTGGCTTTGGTCAAGGGCTGCCCGCTCTGGCGCAGCGCCGCCCAGGTGTCGCGGGCCAAAGGAGAGAGCTGGACGGCGTCCGAGTCCTTCTTCCGCTCCGCTTTGGGATTGCGGTCGCCGACCAGCGCGTAGAAATAAGGAAGGACGGAGGCAGCGAGCAGCATGGG
>DASYVL010000043.1 GCA_035937135.1 Terriglobales bacterium | reverse complement strand
GTCATCTCCAACGCCGAGCGCCGCGCGCTTCGAAATAAGGAGACGCTGGTCGTTCCGCGTATCGGCGACGTCTACGCCGCCATGCCCGCCATCACCGGCAAACTGGAGCTCGAGTACGAGGGCGAGATGCGCGGCGCCGATAACGTCGCCCGCGAGCTCATCCGCGCCGCCGTCGCCCGCACCTTCGACTCCTACTTCCACGGCGCCAACCTGCAGCAGGTGGTGCAGTGGTTCGACCTGGGCGGCTCCATCCAGGTGGCGGAATCGGCCGCCTCCGCCGAGGTCTTCGGGGCGCTCAAAGGCATTCAGGGACTGCACGACAAACTGGGCGCGCTCGGCCTCAAGCCCAAGGACAGCCCGGAGCTGCAAGTCTCGGCCGCCGAGTTCGTGCTGGAGGGTCTATACGCGCATCAGCGCATCGGACGCAGCGAGGAGCGCGTGTTCTCGGCGGGTGAAAAGGCGGTGCGGCGCGGCGAGCCCACGGCTCCCGACCGCGGCGACGAGCCTCCCGTCCCCCGTTCCCGGCGCCCCTACAATTAGTTTTCGGTTCTAGCTGAGAACTGGCTACTGACAACTGCTTCTATGAAGTTCGTTAAGTACACCAAATACGTCGCCGACGCCGCCGGCGAGATGAGCCTCGAAGACTTGCTCAGCGCCCTCTCCGATTACCTGCTCGAGAGCGGCTTTCAGAATTCCTACATGAATTTCTACGAGATGCAGCAGGGCGAGCACACCATGGAAGCCCTGCGCCGCGCCATCGAGGACGCCCTCGCCCGCGGCGACCTGCTCGATCAAGAAATGCAGGAGCGCCTCCAGCAGATGCGCATGGACGGCTCGCTCGATCAGCTCATCGAAAAGCTGGTCGAGCGCATGGAGCAGGAGGGCTACATCTCCGTGGACGGCCCCCACGACCCCTCACGCTCCTCGCCCGTCGGCGGGCAGACCGGCGAGGCGCAAGGCAACGCGCGCTTCGAGGTCACCGACAAGAGCCTGGACTTCCTGGGCTTCAAGACCCTGCGCGACTTGCTGGCCTCGCTGGGAAAATCCAACTTCGGACGGCACGACACGCGCGATCTGGCCACCGGCATCGAGACCTCAGGCGCCGCCAAGCCCTATGAGTTCGGCGACACCATGAACCTCGACATCACCGCCACGCTCAGTAGCGCCATCCAGCGCGAGGGCCTGCCCGATTTTAAGAACGCGCCGCTCAACCTCGAATACTCCGACCTGCAGGTCCACCAGTGCGAGTACCAGTCCTCCTGCGCCACGGTGCTGCTGCTCGACTGCTCGCACTCCATGATCCTCTACGGCGAGGACCGCTTCACCCCGGCGAAGAAGGTCGCCATGGCGCTCTCCCACCTCATCCGCACGCAGTATCCCGGCGACTCCCTCTCGCTCGTCCTCTTCCACGACTCGGCCGAGGAGCTGCCGCTCTCGCAGTTGGCCCGCGTCAAGGTCGGGCCCTATTACACAAACACCCGCGAGGGCCTGCGCCTGGCACAGCGCATCCTGCAGCGCCAGCGCAAGGACATGAAGCAGATCGTCATGATCACCGACGGCAAGCCCTCGGCGCTCACCTTGGAGGATGGCCGCATCTACAAGAACGCCTTCGGCCTCGATCCCCTGGTGGTCAGCCAGACGCTGGAGGAGGTCTCGAAGTGCAAGCGCGCCGGCATCCTCATCAACACCTTCATGCTGGCCTCGGACTTCGGCCTGGTGCAGTTCGTCCAGAAGGTGACGGAGATGTGCCGCGGCAAGGCGTACTTCACCACGCCCTACAACCTGGGACAGTATCTGCTGATGGATTACATGTCGCGGAAGATGCGGACGATTCACTGAGCAGTCAGCACTCAGCAATCAGCACCTAGCAAACAGCGCTCACCAGCCAGCCACAACCCATAAGGCTGTCATCCTGAGCGAGGGAGGGCTCCCGCGCGCCTTCTTCAGCGCGGGAAACCCGAGCCGAAGGATCTGGGGTTTGCTTGAGAGGGCCTAGGTGCCAGCGGGCGGAACGGCCCCACCCGGCTTGGGCGCGGTTTCCTCGGCCACAAAGCCGGAGGTCTTGTGCGAGCCGTCGCAGAAGGGTTTGTTGGCGGAGTGGCCGCAGCGGCAAAGCGAGATTCCCGGCTTGCCCGTCAGGTCGTAGGGATTGCCCTCGGAGTCGGTGAGCTGGAGCTGCGTGAGGTCGCCTTCCACTCGGTAGGGACCGCTCTTCTTTACCGTGACTTTGATTGCCGCCATGAATCCTCCTGTCAAACCGCTGCGCTCAGCGAGTAGGGAAGGACGATATCATAGGGATGCGGTATTCGGCGGGCGTGGGCGCCTAGCGGGCGTGCTCCAGGCGGGAGCGCATCTGTTCGGCGAGTTCGCAGACGGAGCGCAGCTTGGCCTCGGCGCCCGGAGGCAGGGCAGGCTCCGAGAGCGCCAGTTGCGAGGAGAGCAGGATGCCGGTCAGGGCGTCCTTGATCTCACTCGAAAGCATGCGTTCGGCGGCCTGCATGGCAACGCGCTGCTCCTGATCGCGGCGGTGGAGGGCGGCGCGCACGTCGCGCACCACGCGGTCCACGCTCGAGATGGCCAGGTTCATGAAAATGAGCACGGCGGCCCCGGAGAGCGCCGGCAGCAGCTCGCCGGCCTCCGATTCGGAGTCCGGCAGGCACTGGTCCACCACGATGGCGTCGAACTCGTGCTGGCGCAACAGGCGCAGGGCACGGCGGAAGCCGGAGGCGGTGTGCGCGGACTCGCCCGTGGCCTTCTCGATGGCCCTGGCGCACTCCGCCACCCGCGGCGAGGTGGTGATCAGCAGGATCATGCCATGTTTGGATGCAAGCCGGGTGCCACGGCCGCGCTGGCTGAAAACACGATGGTTAGCTCCGTTCCCCTTCATCCCGTTCCCCCTGTGAAACTGTTTTGGCCCTCTGCCGTCCTAATCCGGGAAGGAATACTCCTTGAGCTTGCGGTAGAGCGTGGTCTTGCCGATGCCCAGCAGGTGCGCCGCCATGAGCTTGTCGCCGTTCACCTGCTGGATGGCCGATAGAATCGCCTGTTTCTCCAGTTCAGCCATGGGCAGGACGGTGCTGGCCGGCGGGCCTACCACGATCGCCGCGGCGGAGCGCGCGTTGCGCAGGGCCGTGGGCAGGTCGGAGACCTGCAGCGCCTGATTGGAGCTCAGCGCGCACGCCCGCTCCAGACAGTTCTCCAGCTCCCGGATGTTCCCCGGCCAGTCGTAGGCCAGCATCACTTGCAGGGCCTCGTCCTTCAGGGTGCGCTGCGTGCCCGTAGACCGGCCCATCCGCTCCAGGAAGTGGGCCACCAGCAGCGGGATGTCCTGCTTGCGCTCCCGCAGCGGCGGCACCTGCAGGCTGATCACGTTCAGCCGGAAGTAGAGGTCCTTGCGGAAGGTACCCTGCTGGATGCCTACCTCCAGGTCGCGGTGGGTGGCGGCCAGGATGCGTACGTTGATGCTGACGCGCTTGGTGCTGCCCACGGGGCGGATCTCGTGCTCCTGAATGGCGCGCAAGAGCTTGGCCTGCAGGTCCGGCGGCAGCTCCCCGATCTCGTCCAGGAAGACGGTGCCGCCCTCGGCCATGGTCAGCAGGCCCTGCTTGGAGCGCACCGCCCCGGTGAAGGCCCCGCGCACGTATCCGAAGAGCTCGCTCTCGATGAGCGTGGGGACCAGCGACCCGCTGTCCACGGGCAGGAAGGGCTTGTCGCGGTAGGAGCCGGAGAAGTGGATGGCCCGCGCCACCAGCTCCTTCCCCGTCCCGCTCTCCCCCTGGATCAGCACGGGGTGGCTGCTGTTCGATACCTTGGAGATCATGCGGTAGAGCTTCTCCATCTCCGGCGAGTTGCCCACCAGTCCGGCGAAGCCGTGGCGGGAGCGCACCCGCTGGCGCAGCATGCGGTTCTCGGTGGTCAGGCGCAGGTGGCTGGCTACCCGATCGAGCAGCAGCTTGAGTTCCTCCACGTGGAAGGGCTTGGTGACGTAGTCGTAGGCGCCCAGCTTCATGGCCTCCACCGCCGACTGCACCGTGGCGTAGCCGGTGATGACGATCACCGCCGCCTCCGGCCGCCGCTGCTTGACCTCGCGCAGCACCTCCAGGCCGCTCGCCCCCGGCAGCTTCAGGTCGAGCACCACCACGTCCACGCTCTGCTCCTCCAGCACCTTGTAGGCGGCTTCGGCATTCTCGGCGGTGAAGGCGCGGAATCCCAGCGACTCCGCCACCTCGCGGCAGGCGCCGCGGATGGAGCGCTCGTCGTCCACGATCAGCAGGCGCATGGGCTCGGCCACCGGCGCCGCGCCCGGACTGGGAGAAATCAGTGCTGATTGCATCACCATGTTGCTCCTCGCGCTCGATGTCCCTATCCGGCGGCCGCCGCTTCCGCACCCAGCAGCTCGCGTATCTTGCTCTCCAGGGTCGCGTCCGTGAACGGCTTAGGGCAGAAGAAGCGGGCTTCGATGGGGCCGGTGCGCTCCGCATCCGCGTAGCCGGAGATGTACAGCACCCGCAACCCCGGACGCTGCTTCCGCAACGCCTCCGCCACCTCCCGGCCGTTCATCCCGGGAAGCACCAGATCGGCGATCAGCAACTCCACCTCCCCCTCGAACTTGCGGCTGATTTCCAGGGCCTCCTGGCCGTTCCGGGCGGTCAGCACCTGGTAGCCGTACTGCTCCAGCGTCTCCTGAAGCGAACGGCGGACGGCGTCTTCGTCCTCCACCAGCAGGATGGTGACCTGCTTGCGCCCGGGCGCCAGCGCGGGAGCGGGCAGCTCGGCGGCCTCGCTCCGCGGCAGCAGGATGCGAATGCTCGTCCCCTGCCCCAGCTCCGACGTCACCTCGATCTCTCCCCCCGCCTGGTGCACGATGGTGTACACCGTCCACAGGCCCAGGCCCGTGCCTTCGCCCGGCGGCTTGGTGGTGAAGAAGGGTTCGAAAATATGGGCGCGCGTTTCCGCATCCATGCCGCAGCCGGTGTCGGTGACCGCCAGGCTCACGTAGTCCCCGGCGGGCAGCGACTCCGGGCCGCCCTGGGCCTCCCGATGCAGGTTCCCGGTGGAGATCACCAGGCGCCCGCCGCCACGCATGGCGTCGCGGGCGTTCAGCGCCAGGTTGAGCAGCACCTGCTCCATCTGCATGGGGTCGGCTTCGACCGCCTCCATTTGCGGATCGAGTTGGGTGACCAGCTCCACGTTCTCCCCCAGCATCTGCCGTAGCAACTCCAGCAGCCCGCTGATTGCCTCATTCAGATGGATAGACCGGGGCTCGGTCGCCGCCTGGCGCGAGAACATCAGCAACTGTCCCACCAGGGCGGCACCGCGCTCGCTCACCATGCGGATCTCGTCGGCGTGCCCACGCAAACGGCTGTTCGGACCCAGCTGATTGAGGAGCAGGCCGCTGTAGAGCATCACCGCGGTCAGCAGGTTGTTGAAGTCGTGGGCCACGCCCGCCGCCAGCCGTCCCACCGCGTCCATCTTCTGCGACTGCCGCAACTGCTCTTCGAGGTGATGCCTCCGTCCCGCCTCCCGCAGGAAAACGCAGTGGTAGGAGTGCGCTCCCACCACCAAATGGCTGCAGGTGGCCTCGGCCAGCACCGCACTTCCGTCCTTGCGCCGGCAGAAGGTCTCCAGCACGTGCGGCTCGGGCCGCTTCCACTGCTTCCACAGTTCCGTCCACCGCTTTCCGTCCAGGTCGGCGGCGATCTCCTCGAGCGGCTTTCCCTCCAGCTCCGCCCGGCTGTACCCGAGCAGCCGGGCCGCCGCCCGGTTGGCGTAGATGAGGCCGCTCGCTTCCTCCGCCACCAGCACCGCGTCCTCGGCCGTATCCAGCACCGCCGATAACAGCTCTGCCGCCTGTGGCGCACCTTCGCCGGTCTGCTTGCTAAGGAAGCGGATGACGTTCACTCTGCCCCCCTCGCGAATCGCTCGCCTTCCGGAGCGCCCATGTCCGTTCTATGTGCATTCCGAGTTCCCTTTTGAAATCCAACCGCTAACGCCGGCCGCTCCACTACTTGCGTCGGGCTGAGCTAGCCGCTGCAGGGTCTAGTCTAACTCATTGGTTCCCGTTTTGGGAAGTAGCAAACCTGCTTAGGCCTGGACGTGACCACGGTAAACTACCGTAAATACGCGGAAGAATCGTTGATTTTTGTTTTGAATCGGGACGTTCCCGTTTCGGGAACTAACTCAGCGGGGCGAACCGCCGCCCGCGGCGCTGGAATCCGCGCCCTGGGGCAAGCTGGGAGTAACAGGCTGGGCCAGGACGCCGTCGAAGGGGGTAGAGGCAAAGACGCGTCCATGTCCGGAATGGAAGGCGCGCAGGGAGGCGCCCACGTCGGCGGAGCGCAGCCAGCTCTTGCCTCCGTCGCTGCTTTCGAAAAGGCTGTGGGACGAAGCCGCGTTGGCCAGCAGGCGCTTGCCTTCGGCGTCGTAGAGGATGGAAACCACATTGGTGGCGGGCAAGCCAGACAGCACGTGCCGCCACCGCTCGCCGTTGTCGCTGGAGCGGAAGGCGCCCTCGCGCGTCGCCAGCCACAGTGTGGAACCGGGATCGAGGGTCACTCCGTGGATCTTAGTCACGAAGGAAGGCAGCGCGGCGGGATACCAGTTCGCCCCGCCGTCCTGGGAAAGCAGTAGGCGTTTACGCGTTGCGGCCAGCACGAGGGGCAGTTGGGCCTCGACTGCGACGAAATCCGCCTCGCCCAGGATGGGCCCGCCGGTCCAGCTCTTTCCCTCGTCGCTCGAGAAGTAGAGACCCTCGGAAGTAGCGGCGAACCATTTTCCCCCGCTCAGGGACAACTGCTGCACTCTCGCGGTCAGCTCCGAGGAAACCGGATTCTTGGCACTCGGTTTTCGCGAGGAGCGCTTGCCGGCGGGCGCCGCAACCTCACGCAGCACCCGATTGCGCGGGCTCCACCGCCCGCTCTCCCACACGAACACGCCCCGGTTGGTCCCAGCGACCAGCAGTCCCCCTGGACTCTGCTCGAGCGCAAATACGTCGCGTCCGCCCAGACCGTCGCTCATCTGGCTCCAGTTGGAACCCCAGTCGTGGGAGACGAAGACTCCGCCGAACTCCTTGTCGTTCAGCAGACCGACATACAGGGTGCCGGAGGCGTTGCGATCCACCCGCACGGCCGCCACCTGGCGATGGGTGAAGCCGCGGCTGGAGGCCACGAACGAGCGTCCGCCGTCCTCGCTCCGCAGCACCCCGCTGCGGTCGGTGGCCAGCAGCACATGCGAGGGTTGCCGGGGATCCACCAGAACGTCGTTCACGATCAGGTTGGCGGCGGTCATGTGTTTCCAGCTCATGCCCGCATCACTGGTCTTCCACAGGCCTTCGGTGGTGCCGGCATAGACCACTTGGGGCGCGGTAGGATCCTGTTTCAATACCCGCGTCCGCCGCGCCGAGAACGGGATCCCCTGCACCTTGTGGAACAACTCTCCGGCGTTCTCACTCTTGTAGATCCCGGAGCAGGCGCTGGCGTACACCAGCGACGGGTTCTGCGAATCCACGATGATGGAGAACAGGTCGGAATCGTCGATCATGCCCTGCTTGATGGAGGCCCAGGTGAGCCCGCCATCGCGCGTCTTCCAGGGCAGGTGCCAGGTCCCAGCGTAGATGACGTCCGGATTTTTGGGGTCGATGGCCACCGACTCGATGTTCTGGATCTCGCGATGGTTCGGCGGTGAGATGCGCTGCCAGGTATCGCCCGCGTCGCGGCTGCGGTACACGCCGTCGAGCGCCCCCGCCACCAGGGTCGTGGGGTCGGAGGGCGCCAGGGCCAGGGCGCGGATGGACTTGCCGTGCATGGCTTTCAACGGCTGCCAGCTCTTGCCAGCGTCGTGGCTGCGGAAGACGTCGCCGCTCGCCTCTTCCACGCTCCATGCTCCGGCGTAGAGCACGCCGGCGGCCGTGGGGTCGAAGAGGATGTGGTCGATCACGTAGTGGTCGCCCTCTCCCAGGCGTGCAAAGCGCGACCAACTCACCCCGTTGTCGCGGGAAATGTATATCCCGCCCGCGCTGGTCCCCAGGTAGATGTGGCCAGGATGGTGCGGGTCATAGGCCAGGCTGCGGACGTCCCCTCCATCCGGACCGATGGCAGTCCACTCCGCCGCTCCCAGCCACGCCGGAAGAAGGAGCGCCGCCACCAGCAAGATCGCGCTTCGAAGCAGGGACATCTGAGATCCTTTAGGAATCATACCGGTGAACGGGCGATTTGGGGATGGAGATGCGGGCGAACACGTTGGCAAGAAGGATGCCGCAGCGCGCGATTTCCCGCAAGTTATCAAAGGACAAAAAGAAGGGCCGGCCGCGGTGCGACCGGCCCCCAGGCCCTTGCTGCCGGGCTTAGTGGCCCGGCTTCCTCTTCATCACTTCTCCATGACCACCACGGTATTCGAATCGGAGAAGG
>DASYVL010000042.1 GCA_035937135.1 Terriglobales bacterium | reverse complement strand
GAGGGCACCAGGGAGTGGACCAACCCCGCCAGCCACGCCAAGAAGCACGGCGTATCGCTCTACGAGGGCACCATCTTCCACCGCGTGATTCCCAACTTCATGATCCAGGGCGGCGACCCGCTGGGCAACGGCTCCGGCGACCCCGGCTACAGCTTCGAGGACGAGTTCGTCCCCCAGCTGCGCTTCGACCGTCCCGGCCTGCTGGCCATGGCCAACTCCGGGCCAGACACCAATGGCTCCCAGTTCTTCATCACCGAGGTGCCCACGCCGCACTTGACCGGGCACCACACCATCTTCGGCCAGTGCGACGCCGCCACCGTGGCTCTGGTGCGCAAGATCGCCCGCATGCCCCGCGACCCTCGCACCGACCGCCCCTTCCGTCCGGTGAAGATTGTGAAGATCACCATCCTCCGCGAAGCAGAGAAGAGTCCGGCCAAAGTAGCGAAGCCCGCGGCAAAACCAGCGAAGTGACCGCACGCGTTCTCCGGCGTGGGAGACCCGAGTCGAAGGACCCAGGGTTGGAATGAATTAGAATTACCCGCGCGACGGAAAGGACCCCATGCCCCGCACCCCCGGAACCTACGCCATCCTCGACACCACGGAGGGCAAGATCGTCTGCCACCTCTTCGAGAAGGACGCGCCCAAGACCGTCGCCAACTTCACGGAGCTGGCCGAGGGTGCGCGGGAATGGACGCACCCAGTCACGCGCCAGAAGTCCAAGGACCGCCTCTACGACGGCACCATCTTCCACCGCGTGATCCCCAAGTTCATGATCCAGGGCGGCGACCCGGCGGGCACCGGCATGGGCGGCCCCGGCTACCAGTTCGCGGACGAGACCAAGGGCTCTCCCCACAAGTTCGACAAGCCGGGCAAGCTAGCCATGGCCAACGCCGGCCCCAACACCAACGGCTCCCAGTTCTTCATCACCGTGGCCGCCACTGACTGGCTCACCGGCAATCACACTATTTTTGGCGAGGTGGTCGAGGGCCAAGACGTGGTGGAGAAGATCGTCAACGTCCCCCGCGGCGCGCAGGACAAGCCACAGAAGGAAGTGCGGATTAGTTCGCTGACGATCGAGCGCGCGTAGGGCCTACACCCCGATCACGTCCACCAGCTCCTTCACCGCGTCGGCGCTCTTCTTAAGCCCAGCCTGCTCCTCGGGTGTGAGCTTGATCTGGATGATCTCTTCCAGGCCCTTCTCGCCCAGCTTGCACGGCACGCCCACGAACAGCCCCTTAATGCCGTACTCGCCTTCGAGGTAGGCGGCGCAGGGCAGAATCTTCTTCTTGTCTTTGAGGATGGCCTCGACCATCTCCGTCACCGCCGCCGAGGGTGCGTAGTAGGCGCTGCCCGTCTTCAGGTACTTGACGATCTCCGCCCCGCCGTCGCGGGTGCGCTGCACCAGCCGGTCGATGGTTTCTTTTGTCATCAGTTCGGTGATGGGGATGCCGGCCACGGTCGAATACCGCGGCAGCGGCACCATGGTGTCGCCGTGCCCGCCCAGCACGAAGGCGGTGACGTTCTCTACGGAGACCTTCAGCTCCTCGGCGATGAAGGTACGGAAGCGCGCCGAATCCAGCACGCCCGCCATGCCGATGACGCGCTCGCGGGGGAACTTGCTGATCTTGTAGGCGGCCTGGGCCATGGCATCCAGCGGATTCGACACCACGATCAGGATGCAGTCGGGCGAATTCGACACCACCTTGCCCACCACGTCCGACATGATCTTGTAGTTGGTATTGAGCAGGTCGTCACGGCTCATGCCCGGCTTGCGCGGGATGCCGGCGGTGATGACCACGATGTCCGACTTCGCGGTGAGCGCGTAGTCGTTGGTGCCGATCACCTGCGAGTCCCGCTTCTCGATGGGCATGGCTTCCAGCAGGTCCAGGGCCTTGCCCTGCGGCACGCCCTCGATGATGTCGATGAGCACCACGTCGGCCAGTTCTTTCGACGCGATCCAGTGGGCCACCGTCGCCCCCACATTCCCTGAACCTACGATGGTCACTTTCTTTCGCATGATGAGTTCCTCTCTTGAAAATTGTCATCCCGAGCGAGGGTGCGCGAAACGATTCGCGCCCGAGCCGAGGGACCTGCTTCTAGTCCCCCGCCACCTTCACCTTATCCATGTTCCCGATGATGCAATCCGCGAACTCGCTGGTCTTTACCTTGGTGGCGCCTTCCATCAGTCGCTCGAAATCATACGTCACCTTTTTCTGCTGGATGGTGCGCTCCAGCGCGCTCTCGATGAGACGCGCCGCCTCCGCCCAGCCCAGGAAGTCGAACATCATCATTCCCGAGAGGATGACCGAGCCGGGGTTGATGACGTCCTTGTCGGCGTACTTGGGCGCGGTGCCGTGCGTGGCCTCGAAGATGGCGTGCTGGTCGCCGATGTTGGCTCCCGGCGCGATCCCCAGACCGCCCACCTGCGCCGCG
Source organism: Terriglobales bacterium (assembly GCA_035937135.1). NCBI lineage: Bacteria > Pseudomonadati > Acidobacteriota > Terriglobia > Terriglobales > Terriglobales bacterium. The sequence goes on along the minus strand of DASYVL010000042.1, from coordinate 7,050 downwards.
CAGGCGTCGGAGATATAGTCGCCGTTCAGGTTAGGCGTGGCCAGCACCTGGTACTCGTCGGCGCGCGTCACTACCTGCTGGAAGACGGAATCGGCGATGCGGTCGTTCACCATGATCTTCTTCTTCCACGCCCCCTGCCCGTGGGTCTTCCCGATGGCATCGAGCACTGCCTGGACCTCGGCGTAGATCCCCTTGCGGAAGTCTTCCGCGGTGAACTCCAGGCCCGGCTCGATCAGCGCCGCGTTCTGCTCCACGGTAAGCGCCGGGTTCTTGTCTTTGTTGTCCAGGATCCAGCTCTCGCGCTCGGTGACCGTCTGCTCACGGAACTCCTCCACCGCCACCTGGTATCCCCACTCGCGAAAGGCGCCCTCGGTGAACTTCTGGATGTTGCCTTTGTGAACCAGCGTGACCGCGCGCTTCTGCTTGGCGATGGCATAGCGCAGCGCCATGCGCACCAGGCGCTTGGTCCCGGTGACGGAGATCGGCTTGATGCCCACGCCCGAGTCCTCACGCACCCGCTTCTTGCTGTCCTTCAGCATCACGTTGTTCAGGAAGTCGATAAGCTTCTTACACTCGGGCGTTCCCTCTTTCCACTCGATCCCGGCGTACACGTCCTCCGTGTTCTCGCGGAAGATGACCACGTTCATGCGCTCCGGGTGCTTCACCGGCGAAGGCACGCCCTGGTAGTACTTCACCGGGCGGACGCAGGCGTAGAGGTCGAGGATCTGCCGCAGCGCGACGTTGAGCGAGCGGATGCCGCCGCCCACCGGCGTGGTCAGCGGGCCCTTGATGGCGACGCGAAGGTCGCGCATGGCCTCGACGGTGTCGTCCGGCAGCCAGCTCTTGAACTTGGAAAACGCCTTCTCCCCGGCAAAAACCTCGTACCAGGCCACGCGCCGCTTGCCCTTGTAGGCTTTCTCCACGGCGGCATCGAAGACGCGCCGCGAGGCCTTCCAGATGTCGCGGCCTGTCCCGTCGCCCTCGATGTAGGGCAGGATGGGGTTGTCGGGGATCTGGAAGCGGCCGTCGCTGTAGCCGATAGGCGCGCCGTCCGTAGGAACCGGGTAGCCGTTGTATGAGGACTTCACCGTATTCTCCGCAAGCGGGGGAATTATAAAGAACCCGGGTGCTTCGCGCTGTGACGAAGGACTCCGCCCCCCGTGACGTCCTAGGAGGAAGGCGGGCGCACCTCGCCCGCCGGCAGCACGCGCTCATACACCTCGCGCACGGAGGTGAAGGCGCGCGTGAGTTCTCCCTCCAGGCCGCCGGCGAAGTCGCGGCGCAGCAGCTTGCGGGTCAGCCGCTCCACCGTCTCGCGCGCGTGATCGGAGGCGGGCACCGACTTGCGCGCGCGCCCTGTCACCAGCCGCACCACGTGCTCGAGCGTCCTAAGCAGCTCGGCGGCCGAGTCCAGCGTGGCGCAGTCGTTGTCCGAAAGATGCCCCTGTGCCGCCAGCCCGTGCAGCCGCTCCCGGATGTTTCCGGCCAGCCGCACGCGATTGCGCACCATCAGATACGACGCCACGAAATCTATGTCGTAGAAGCCGCCGGGCCCGGTCTTGAAGCTTCCCGGCTCGCTCGACTCCGCCTTCTCCAGCTTCCCGCGCATCTCGCGCACCGCCGCGGGAAATGCCGGGTCGTCCGCAAAGCGGGCGCTTCCCTGCTCGACTGCGGTGACTGCCCGCTCGGCCAGGCGCCCGGAGCCCGCGATGAAGCGCAGCTTGGTGTAGGTGAGCGCCTCCCAGGCGTGCGCCTCCCCGGCGATGTACGAAGCCAGGTTCGCCGGCGTCACCACCAGCTCGCCCTCGCCGCCCCGCGGACGCAGCCGAGGATCGACGGCGAAGACCGTGCCCTCGCGGGTGTAGGCCGCCAGGGCCTCGACGATCTGCTCGGCGGCGCGCGCGGCCTTGCGGGCGTCGAGCTTCTCCTCGCGCAGGAAGAGCAGGTCGGCGTCGGAGGCGATGTCGAACTCGCGCGAGCCCAGCCGTCCCAGCGCCAGCACCGCGAACTGCGCCGGCGCACCGGCCATGCCCAGGGCGGCGGCGATGGCGTCGTCGGCGGCCGCCGACAGCTCTTCCAGCGACTCGTACACCGGACGCAGCTCGGCTAGGTCACGGGCCCCGGCGGCAAAGGTCCGGTGGCGGCTGTATCGCCGTAGCAGCGCCATCTTCTCGCCCTGCTCCGCCGCGCCCGTGGCGATGTGGGCAAACGCCGGGTCCCCGCCGGCTCCGGCGCTTTGCGCATCTGGGAACAGGCGCGCGGCTTCCGCGGCGCGCTCTCCCTCGCCCAGGTCCTCGAGCGTTCGAATCTCCTCCGGATGCCGGATGAGGATCTCCGTCAGCCCCTCGCTCACCGCGAAGATTTGCAGCGCCCGTTCCACCGCCTGCGGCGCCCGGGCAACGGCGGCGTAGCGCTCGGAGCTGGTGAGCGCGGCGCTCAGGAAGCGCTGCAGGTTGCGGCGCGTGTGGCTGGCCAGGTCGCGCCGCGCCGCGATCTCGTACAGCCCCGGCGAATCGCCCGCCAAATGCTCCAGTATCTGCTTGAAGGACTGCTCCTTGCCGCTCTCCGCCGCGGTCGAGCGCAGGCGAAACTCGGAGTCCTGGTCCTCCCGCTTGGGCAGATGCTGCTTATGGATGACGCGGTGGTAGATCTCCGCCACCGCAGCCATTCGCCGCCGCACTTCCTCTTCGATCCCTTCGCTGGCCTCCGCGGCCCGGGGACCGACGACCGAGCGCGTCAGGACGCGCAGCTCAGCTTCCGACTGCGGCAGGTGGTGCGTCTGCTGGCCCTGACGCAGTTGCAGGCGGTGCTCCACCCGGCGCAGGAACTCGTAGCCGCTGTTGAGGTCGTGGAAGTCCTTGCCGCTGATATGGTCCTTGTCGTGCAGCTTCTGCAGGGAGAAGAGCGTGCCGCCGGAGCGCAGCCACAGTTCCTCGCCGCCATAGACGCGCTGCAGGCACTGCACCAGGAACTCGATGTCGCGGATGCCGCCGCGGTCAAGCTTGACGTCCAGCCCCGCGGCCTTGGCCGGCCCCTTCTTGCGCCGATGCGAGCTGATCTTCTCGCGGGTATCGAGCGCGGTCTCGATGGCAATGAAATTCACCTTCGCCCGGTAGACACAGGGCAGCACGCCGCGCAGGAACTCGCGCGCCAGAGCGAGGTCGCCGGCCGAGTGGCGCGCCTTGATCATGGCCTGTAGCTCCCAGTCGTGCGCCGTCTCGGAGTAGTAGCGCAGCGCCTGGCTCAGACCCACGGCGGGCTCGCCTTCGCTGCCCTGCGGGCGCAGCCGCAGGTCGATGCGGAAGACCGGACCTTCGCGCGTGAGCCGCGAAAGGACCTCGGTGGTCTGTTGCGCCAGCCGGATGAAGTACTCGCGGTTGGAGATCTCCGCCGCCTCCGGCGGCTCGCCATCCCCGTGCAGGAACATCAGGTCCACGTCCGAGCTGTAGTTCAGTTCGTTGCCGCCCAGCTTGCCCAGCGAAAGCACGGCAAAAGGCGTTTCCACCAGGCGCCCCTGCGCGTCGTTGTGGCGGGGCGGGCCGTAGCGCTTATGCAGGGCGGAATCGGCCTCGCCCAGCGCGGCTGCGATGAGCACGTCGGAGAGCGCCGAGATCTCGCCGGTGGTGTCCGCCAGGGTGGCCAGGCCCAGTACGTCGCGCAGCATGATGCGGATGTACTCGCGGCGCTTGAAGCGGGCCAGGGCCAGCGCCGTGTCGGCTTCGAGGGAGCGGGAGCGGAAGCGCGCCAGGCTCTCCTCGAAGTCCTCGCGCGAGTGCGAGCGGTCCAGTTTCTTTTCCCGCGAGAGCTGCTGCAGCAGGTCGGGATTCTGGATCAGCGTCTCGCCCAGAAACTGGCTGTAGCCGAAGATGGCCAGGGCGTAGTGGATGAGCCCGCGGTGCCGGTCCAGCAGCCGCAGGGTCTCGCCACTTCCCTCCGCGCAGAGTTTTTCGAAGAGGTTGAGCGCGGCGTCGGGGTCGGGAGAGCCGGCCAGCAGTGTGGGCAGGGCGTCCAAGACCCCGTGCGGGGCGCGGGTGGCGATGCGTTCCAGGTTAAGCGCCGCCGCTTCCGGATCGCGGAACGCGATGTGAGAAATCGCGGTGACCTGAACCAAGCTGGGACGCTCCCTCGCACAGCCGAGGACGGCTGTGCCACACAGGCTCACGCGGGCCAGCATAGCACGGGGTAGAGACGTAGCATGCTGCGCCTCTACCGCTTACAATCTGCGGCCATGAAACGCTTCGCGATTGCAGCCCTGTTCCTGGTCGGCGCCGTCTGCCTGCACGCCGCTGACTATCCGCAACCCACCCCCGGCGACTTCGTCCTCAAGGACTTCAAGTTCGCCTCGGGCGAGACCCTGCCCGAACTTCGCATCCACTACCGAACCCTGGGCACGCCGCAGAAGGACGCCCACGGCCGTGTGCGGAACGCCGTCCTGGTGCTGCACGGAACCACGGGCAGCGGCGAGAACTTTCTGAGTGCGAGCTTCGCTGGGGTCCTCTTCTCCCCCGGCGGCCTGCTGGACGCGCGCACGTACTACGTCGTGATCCCGGACGGCATCGGCCACGGCCAGTCCTCCAAGCCCTCCGACGGCCTGCACGCCCGCTTCCCCCGCTACGGCTACGACGACATGGTCACGGCGCAGTACCGCCTGCTGACCGAGGGCCTGGGCGTGGACCATCTGCGGCTGGTGATGGGGACCTCGATGGGCGGGATGCACACCTGGGTGTGGGGTGAGAAGTATCCCGACTTCATGGACGCGCTCCTGCCCCTGGCCTCCCTGCCCGTGCAAATCGCGGGGCGTAACCGCGCCTGGCGCAAGATGGCGGTGGACGCCATCCGCAACGACCCCGGCTTCAACCACGGCGACTACACCGCCCAGCCCTACGGGCTCACGTTCGCTATCGACCTGCTCTGGCTGATGAGCAGCAGTCCCGTGCAGCGCCAGAAAGACTCCCCGACGCGCGAGCAGGCCGATGCGGCGGTGGACCAATTCGTCGCCGGCCTGATGAAGAGCCACGACGCCAACGACGTGGCCTACGCCATCGACGCCTCCTGGGACTACAACCCCGAGCCGAAGCTCTCGACCATCCAGGCGCCGCTCTTGGCCATCAACTTCGCCGACGACCTCATCAATCCGCCGGAGCTGGGAATCCTCGAGCGCGCCATCAAGCGCGTGTCGCATGGGCGCGCGGTGCTGATCCCGGCGGGCCCGGCGACCCGCGGCCACGGAACCCATTCCCTGCCCGCGGTGTACCAGCAACACCTGGCAGCGTTCCTCAAGGAGACGACGAAGTAGAGAGGCAGCAGGCTGCGTCTCTACTCGAAGCGCAACGCTTCGATGGGATTGAGTTGCGCGGCGCGGTCGGCCGGGTAGTATCCGCACGTGACCCCCAGGACCACGGAGAACAGGCACCCGACCAAAACCACGGTCCGGGTGACTTCCATATCCCAATGCAGCAGGCTCTGGACGGCGACGGCGCCGCCGAAGCCGGCCAGCACGCCCAGCAATCCGCCGAACAGGCTGATGGCCACGGCCTCGCTCAGGAACTGCGCGCGGATGTCCCACTCGGTGGCGCCCACGGCCAGGCGCACCCCGATCTCCCGCGTCCGCTCGGTCACCGTCACCAGCATGATGTTCATGATGCCGATGCCTCCCACCAGCAGCGAGAGCGAAGAGATCGCCGCCAGCAGCAGGGTGAACACCTCGGCCGTGGCCAGTTGCGCCTGGATCAGCTCCTCCGGCGTGCGGATGTTGAAGTCGTCGTCCTCGCCCGGGTTCATGTGGTGGCGCTCCCGCAACAGGGTGATGATCTGGCGCTTGGCCTCCGGGATGGCTTCCCCGGAGACCGCGGAGCAGAAGATGTCGTCCAGCCAGAACTCGCCCGTAATCCGTTTCTGCACGGTTGTGTAGGGCAGGATGAGGAAGTCGTCCTGGTCCTGGCCGGTGACGGAGGCGCCCTTGCGCCGCAGCGTCCCCACCACCTTGCAGGGCATGTCGCGCACGCGAACGATCTTGCCCACCGGATCTTCGTCAAAGAAGAGGTTGTCCGCCGCCGTCTGCCCCAGCACGCACACCGGGACGGCGCGGTCCACATCCTCCTTGGTGAAGAGCGCGCCCGATTGCAGCTCCCACTTGCGGATCTCGAAGAACTCCGGTGTCACACCGCGGTAGGAGGTGTACCAGTTGCGCTTGTTGTAGACCACGGTGATGCGCCCGTCCGCGTTGGGCGTCTGGATGCGGATGAGCGGCACCTGGCTCTGGATGGCCTGCATGTCGGCCAGCACCAGGCTGCGGGTGCCGCGGGCTCCGTTGCGCACCCCATTGCGGCTTCGGCTGCCGGCCTCCACCCAGATCATGTTGTCGCCCAGGCTGCGCAGCTGCGCCTCCACCTTCGCCGAGCCCGCGCTGCCGATGCCCACCGCGCAAATGAACGATCCCACGCCGGTGACGATGCCCAGCACGGTCAGGAAGCTGCGCAGCTTGTTCCGCCACAGCGAGCGGAGGCATTGACGGAAAAAGGACGAGCGCCACATGGGAGACCTGATTGTCTCTCACAATAGCGAACAGTGCCTTGCCGGAGCAAACAAATAGGCCCGGCTCATCGCCGGGCCCGCTGTTGTAGAGACGCAGCATGCTGCGTCTCTACGGGTTAAATGTCGTAGTACAACGCGAACTCATAGGGATGCGGGCGCAGACGGACTGCGTCCACTTCCTTCTCGCGCTTGTACTCGATGTAGGTGTTGAGCAGCTCCTCGGTGAAGACGTCGCCCTTGAGCAGGAACTGGTGATCGGCCTCGAGGGCATCAAGGGCGTTCTCCAGCGATCCGGGCATCGAGGGCACCTTGGCCAGCTCCTCAGCGCCCAAGTCGTAGATGTCCTTGTCCAGCGGCTGACCGGGATCGATCTTGTTCTCGACCCCATCCAGGCCGGCCATGACCATGGCCGCGAACGCCAGGTAGGGATTGCAGCTCGGGTCGGGAGGACGGAACTCCACGCGCTTGGCCTTGGGTGAGGCCGAGTACATAGGAATGCGGCAGGCGGCGGAGCGG
>DASYVL010000041.1 GCA_035937135.1 Terriglobales bacterium | reverse complement strand
TGCGGTCGATGTAGAACGTGCCCGGGAGATACGGCACGCCGCCATAGGCGTCGGCCACCGAATCGCGCCCCATCACGATGGTGTAGTGGACGCCCATCTCCTTGACGAACTTCTCCACGTCCTCCTGGGAGTCGTCCATGGCCACGCCGATCACCACCAGCCCCTGCGACGCGTATTGCTTCTGCAACTCCTCGAACCACGGCATCTCGATCTTGCAGGGGCCGCAGTAGGTGGCCCAGAAGTTCAGCAGCACCGCCTTGCCCCGGTAGTCGGAGAGGCGGATGGTGCGGCCGTCGATCGAGTGCAACTCGAAGTCGGGGGCCTGCTGCCCGCGGACCTCGCCGACGAGCGCGTTCCCCTTCACGCCTCCAGGCCGCGGAGGCCCGGCCATGCGTCGCCCCATGTACAGCATGAAGGTCACCGCCAGAATCACGATCGCCAGCACGATTGCGTTTCGCTTCACAGGTACTTCTCCACCAAATCCTTGAATAGCGGAAGCTTGTTCATCCACGTCGCCAGCAGCGCGAACTGGCGGGTGAAGACCAGGGTCCCGATCATGATAAGCAGCACGCCGCTCGCGATCTCCACCGTCTGCAGATGCTTCTTGAAGCGCCCGTAGAAGGCGAGGAAGCGGTCGATGCCCAGCGAGGTCAGCAGGAAGGGCACGGCGAGGCCCATGGAATAGACGGCGAGCAGCAGGACTCCTTTTGCCACCGTGCCCTCCGCCGCCGCGAAGCCCAGGATGACGGTGAGGATGGGGCCGATGCACGGCGTCCATCCGAAAGCGAAGGCGAAACCCACCAGAAACGCGCCCAGGGCCGAGCGCCGCGGGTTCAGGTTGTGCAGGCGCTTATCGGCGTAGAGCCACTTGATCTTCACCAGGCCGGTCAGATGGAGTCCGAAGACGATGATGACGATGCCGGCGATCCGGATCAGCCAGGGAAAGTACTCGCGCACCACGCTGCCCAAGGTGGTGGCGACCGCGCCCAGCAAGATGAAGACCACCGAGAATCCCAGGATGAACATCAGCGAGCTGACCAGCACCACGCGCCGGCGATGGCCGCCCTCCTTCGACTGCAGCTCTTCCACGCCCACGCCGGAGACGAGCGAGACGTATCCCGGCACCAGCGGCAGCACGCAGGGCGAGAGGAACGACACCAGCCCGGCGAAGAACGCGGCGATGGGAAGGGGAAGACTGGACACGGCTCTCTGATTCTATCAACTTAGGTTTGGACGCGGGCCCAACCATGAGGTGCGTGCGGGCCGTAAGCACAGATGTGCGGCGCGGCGGAAGGTTTCGCCGTGGTCACTTTCGCAGCCCCGTCCAGCCCTCGGCGATGACGATAGAGTTGCCGGGATTCTGCGCGCCGTACTTCACCGATGCGGGCAAGCCGATGCGGCAGGAGTGCAGGTCCACCAGATGGCGCAGGTGAGCGACCTCCTGCGAGGCCTCGTAGGAGACTCCGGCCACGTCGTAGCGGTAGATGAGCAATTGCTGCATCCGGCCGCCCGCGCCGCGCTCTTCGTGGACGTCGAGCACCGTCCCGTCGGTGATGCGGCCCATGGCGTTCAGGCGCAGGCGGCGCTCGCGCTCGAGCTGCTCCGGAGTCTTGCGCCGGCTGCGCAGCCACAGGCCCGCGCCCGCCAGCAGCAGCACCGCAGCTGCAATGGCCAGGAGAGACGAGGCGGGAAAGCGGCCCATCGCGGATTGAATCATTGAGTCATTGGGTCATTGAAAACCGCGCATTGGTCCGGCAATGGCTCAATGAATCAATGGCCCAATGATTCAATCTTTCTTCGCCTTCTCCCAGTCTTTGAGGAACTGCTCCAGGCCGCGGTCGGTGAGGGGATGCTTGAACATCAGGTCGAGCACCTTCAAGGGCATGGTGGCCACGTGCGCGCCGGCTAGCGCCGCGTCCACTACGTGCAGCGGATGGCGCAGCGAGGCGGCCAGCACCTGCGTGGGATAGTTGTAGTTTTTGTAGATCTGGAGGATCTGGCGCACCAGGTCCATGCCCACGTGGCTGATGTCGTCCAAGCGGCCGACGAAGGGGCTCACGTAGGTCCCGCCGGCCTTGGCCACCAGGAGCGCCTGGTTGGGCGAGAAGCAGAGCGTGAGGTTGGTCTTGATGCCTTCCTGCGAGAGGCACTTGCAGGCCTTCAGTCCTTCGCGGGTGGTGGGCAGCTTCACCACCACGTTCTTGTGCCAGGTGACGTAGTCGTGCGCTTCCTTGCACATGCCGCCGGAGTCGGTGGCGATGACCTCGACGTTCACCGGGCCGTCCACCACCTTGCAGATCTCAAGGATGGTCTCCTTGAAGGGCTTGCCTTCCTTGGCGATGAGCGAAGGATTGGTGGTGATGCCGTCCAGGATGCCGAGCGAGGCGGCCTCGCGGATCTCGCTGAGGTTGGCGGTATCGAGAAAGAATTTCATGGAATGGCCACCCGGTTGCCCAGTGTTCCCACGCCCTCAACGCTGACTTCCACCACGTCTCCAGCTTGCAAGGGGCCCACGCCCGCGGGCGTCCCGGTGGAAATCACGTCGCCGGGAACCAGCGTCATCACGCCGGAGACGTACCGGATTATAGCATCGAGGGAAAAGATGAAATCGCGGGTGTTGCCGCGCTGGCGCACCTGGCCGTTGACCCGCGTCTCGACCTCGACGCCGCTCCAGGGATCGAGCTCGTCGCTCACCACGGGGCCGATGGGGCAGAAGGTGTCGAAGCCCTTGGCGCGGGTCCACTGGCCGTCGCGGTCCTGCAGGTCGCGCGCGGTCACGTCATTCACGCAGGTGTAGCCGCGGATGTAGGGGCGGACGTCGTCCTTCTCGCCGAGCTGTCGGCACTCTTTCCCGATCACCACGCCCAGCTCGCCCTCGTGGTCCACGCGCTGGGAGACTTGCGGCCGGCGAATCTCCGCGCCCGGGCCGATCACAGAAGAAGGCGGCTTGAGGAAGATGAGCAGCTCCGCCGGCACCTCGTTACCCAGCTCTTTGGCGTGCTCGCGGTAGTTGCGCCCGACGCAGACGATCTTCGTGGGCGTGACGGGCGCGAGCAGTTTCGTCTCGACCAGCGGGAAATGGACCATCTGTGCGCGATGCGGCTCGGCAGCGAAGGGATCGAAGATGGGCGTGATCACCTCGCGCCCGTTGATGGTCTCAATCAGCCCGTAGCAACCACCAGACTCGGACTGGAAGCGGCAGTACTTCATGGGAAACTCAGGGCTGCGGGACCGTCTCGCTCTCCTCTTCCGAGCGCCCACTTTCGTTGTTGCGAAGATCCACGGCGGAGACCGAGTAGAAATAAGTGTGGCCGGCGGTGACGTTGGGGTCGCGGAAGGCGGGGGTCTTCACCAGCTCGGCGTTGATTTTCTGCGGCTGCGCATCGCCTTCGCGGCGATAGACGTTGTAACCGGCCAGATCAGCCTCGCCGTTCAGCGTCCAGGTAAGGTCGATGAAGTTCTGGCCGCCCCCGGAGGAAGCCACCGCCTGCACTGCCGTGGGCGCGGCGGGCGGGAAGACGTCGTGGACGGACACCTCGGCGGGCGGCGAGTCCTCGCCTTCCACCTCCACACTCTGTCCCTCGGCGGTGGACCGGGTCACCGTAGTCACCCAGTACAAGTAGGTTTTCTCCCACTCCGTGCCGGTGTCCCGGACGTTGAGGTTGGGCTGGGCGAGCCTGGGCGATGCAAACGCGTTCTCGATGGGAACGATTACCGCGGCGGCGGTGGGCCGCTCCTTGTCGCGCCGGTAGAGCCGGTAGCTGTAGGCGACCGGCGATCGCGCTTTCATCGCCTCGGGCAGCAGCAGCGACTCGCCTTGCTTGTCCGCGGGCACCACCCAGGAGAGCACGGGGCCTTCCGCCGTGACCTGGCTGAAGAGCTGGCCGGGCGGCGGCAGCGTGGGCGTCAGCGGCACGCGTACCTGATTCGAGAGGCCGGCGCTGCGTCCGCGGGCATTCACCGCTTCCACCGTATAGACGGCAAAGCCCGTGGGATTCTGCTCCTGAAGCTCGCGCGGCAGCGTATCCGTGAAATTGGCGGCGCCGGCGGCAGGCGCCTGGCCCGCCGGCACTTCGGCTACAGGCGAGCACTCCATCGCAGCCGGTGGGGCGGTGGCGCGGCAGACGCGCGCGGTGCCGGCTTCCTTGATGCGCAGCTTGTCGGTGGTCTCGCGGGGCGCGGTCCAGTTGAGCAGGACCCTGTCTCCCTTGCGTGCCGCCCTCAAGTCCGCGACCGGCTTGGGAAGCTCGAGCGAGGGCGGCTGCGGGTTGCCCTGCGCGCCGCAGCCGGTGAGCAGCGCCAGCGCCGCAACCGTCAGCAGGGCGGAGAAATAGCGTGTGAATTGCATGCGAAGTGCAACAGACTAACAGAAGGATTCCGTTTTCGCACGGGCGGGTCGCCCGTGCCTACGTGCGATTACAGGATGTAGCGGGAGAGGTCCTGGTCCTTGACGATGTCGGCGAGCATCTTGCGCACGTAGTCGGCGTCCACGGTGACCTCGCGGGTCTTCATCTCGGGAGCATCGAAGCTGATCTCATCCAGCACGCGCTCCATGATGGTGTGCAGGCGGCGGGCGCCGATGTTCTCCGTGCCCTCGTTCACCTTGAAGGCGAAGTTGGCGATCTCGTCCAGGGCTTCGCGGGTGAACTCGAGCTTCAGCCCCTCGGTCTCGAGCAGTGCGGTGTACTGCTTGACCAGCGACGACTTGGGCTCGGTGAGGATGCGGATGAAGTCCCCGATGGTCAGCGACTTCAGCTCCACCCGGATGGGGAAGAGGCCCTGCAGCTCGGGGATGAGGTCCGAAGGCTTCGACACGTGGAAGGCGCCGGCGGCGATGAACAGGATGTGGTCGGTGCG